>NZ_JBRRCR010000039.1:0-34917 GCF_056759115.1 Stenotrophomonas sp. STEN087
GGGCGGCGGTGCCGGCGCACACGGAGCTCCCCCCGGCCTGGGGGGTTGCCGCGGTCTGCGCGGGCCCGGCCCGGGGGTCACCCCCCCGACCCGGGGCGGGGCCGGGGGGGGGCTTGCCCCCCCCGCTACCGCGCTGTCAGAGCTGCTGGGCCTTGCCGCTGGCCATGGCGCGGGCGATCACCTGCTTCGCCTGTGCCGAGGCCTGTGCCTGCAGCTGTGCCTGGCGTTCACCCAGTTCCGCCTGCTGGCTGCCCAGCGCGGCCTGGCGCAGGCCCAGCTGGGCCTGCTGGTTGGCCAGTTCGCTGATGTCGTGGCTGTGCGCGTCCTGCACCGCCTGCACTTCACGCATCGCAAGACGGGCCTCGGCTGCGGCCTGGCGGGCAATCGCGGCGTCATCCACCGCACCACGCGCCGCTCTCGCGGCTTCCGCTGCGCCCTGGCGGTTGATGTCGCTCTCGCGCACCGCCCGGCTTGCCGCCTGCGTCGCCACACGGCTGATTTCGCGGGCGTGCACGGCCTGCTTGCGGCCCAGTTCACCCTGCTGGCGCCCCAGCACGCCCTGCTCGCGGCCGAGCTCACCCTGCTGGCGGCCCAGTTCGGCCGACTGCGCATAGACGCGCTGCAGCGGCTGGATCAGAGCCGGATCACGCACGGCATAGCGCTTGTTGCCTTCGCGGAACCACAGCACCGGGCCATCGCGGCCGACATCGCGGCGGGCCTGCTGGATGTCGTCGATCGTGGCGCTGGCATAGCTGCGGCCATGGTCGATCAGCACGTGGCCACGTTCCAGGTCGTTGCCCAGGTGCAGCTCGCCCACCGTGGTGTAGCTGTCGTCATCCTCGACCGGCGGTGCCGGAGGCGCGGGCGGCGCAGGCGGAACCGCGGGGACGGACGGCGCGGCGGGCGGTGCCGGCGGCTTGGGCATCACCAGGTGCACTCCCTTGGCCGGCACGGCGGGCACGGCCGGCGGGGCGGGCGGGGCGGGCGGTGCAGGCGGCGCCGGCGGTGCCGGGGCGGCCACCAGGCGCATCGGCGCCACGCCCACCGCAACCACCAGGGCGGTCAGGCCGATGGCGAGGATGCGCGGACAGGCGCGACGCGGCTGCAGGCTCAACAGGCGGCGCTTCAAGCTGGTGGTGCTCGGCGCGGCACTGGCCACGCCCAGGTGCGGCTGCGGCGCCACACCCAGCTGCAGCAGCAGGCGGCCGTAGGCGTGGCGGCTGGCACCGTGCTGGCCGACCACTGCTGCATCGACCGCTTCCTCGCGGGCCTGGGCGTACTCGCGCACGGCCAAACGCAGCAGCGGATGGAAGAAGAACAGGTGCTGGGCCAGCGCAGGCATCAGGCCCCACTGCAGGTCACGCCGCTGCATGTGCTGCAGCTCGTGGGTCAGTGCCAGATCCAGCGCATCGCCCTGCAGGGCATTGGCACCGGCCGGCAGCAGCAGCACCGGGCGCAGCGGGCCGACCAGCTGCGGCGCATCCACCTGTTCGCTCATCCACAGGCGCGGTGCGCGGCGCAGGCCGTGGGCATCGGCAGCCAGCTGCAGCGCCTGCACCAGGGCAGCGTCTTCGCAGGGGTGCGAGGCGGCCAGCAGCGCACGGCACTGGCGCCACTCACCGAAGGTGCGCCACGCCATCACCAGCACGCCGGACAGCCACAGCGCGGCCAGCGCCGTCGCCCACCAGGCCATCGGCGATACGCCGCTGCCGATCGACGCGGCGATGTCGTGGGCCTGGTCGATCGGCGCGGTGGCCAGCAGGTTCGCCGAGAGTTCCGGCGCCATGGGATGGGTCGCATCGGCGGCCAGGTCGGTGGCGCTCATTGCCACCGCCTGCGGCGCCGGCAGCCAGGCCAGCTGCAGCGGCTGGCTCCAGAACAGGCCCAGCACCGCCTGCAGCGACACCAGCCACCACAGGCGGCAGCGGGTGCTGGCCGACAGCGAGGGCAAGGCGCGGCAGAGGCCGTACACCAGGGCCACCAGCAGCACGGTCTGCAGGCTGGTCCAGCCCAGGCGCTCCAACATCGGAATCAGCATCGTAGTGTCCATGGCTCAGCCCTCGTGGCGACGCGATTGGAGTTGGGCGACCAGTGCTTCCAGTTCGGCCAGCTCGTTGTCACTGACTTCCTGGCGCTGCGACAGGTAGGCCACGAACGGCGACACCGAGCCCTGCAGGGTGTTGTCGACGAACTGGGCCACGGCGCCCTGCAGCACGCTCTCCGGGCCACGGGTGGCCTGGTAGCGGTAGACGCCCTCCTGCTGCTTGCGCTGAAGATACCCCTTGGCGCGCAGCCGCTCCATCATCGTCAGCACGGTGGAACGGGCCAGCCCGCGGGCCTCGCCGTAGCCACTGGCGACCTCGCCGACACTGGCCGGCGCATGTTCATCGATGTACTGCAGCAGGGCCAGCTCCTGGTCCCCGATGGTCTTGCCACGCATGACACCACTCCCTTGACTACACGTGTCGTCACTTTCTGCGTGACGACAGTTGTAGTCAACCCCCCGGAAGTCATGGGCCGACGAACGGCAGGGTTGGGGGATAGGCTTAAACCTTTTCCCCGCCCCTCGCATCCGATTCCCGACACCCGCCGGGAATGCCCATGTTCCGCCCAACGCTGCCCGTCCTGCTGCTGCTCCTCGCCGCCCTCCCGGTGTCCGCCGCTTCGCCCGGCCCTGATGCCGCCAACGAGCAGGCACGCCGCCTGATCCGGCAGACCATGCAGGACGCGCGCATCCCCGGCCTGCAGGTGGCGGTGGTCAAGGACGGCCAGGTGGTGCTGTCCGAGGCCTTCGGCCTGGCCAACGTGGAAAACGGCGTCGCCGCCACGCGCAGCACGCGCTTCCCGCTGAATTCGGCCACCAAGGCCTTCACCGGCGTGGCGGCCGCGCAGCTGGCGCAGCAGGGCAAGCTGGATCTGGATGCGCCGCTGGCGCGCTATCTCGATGCGCTGCCGCCGGCCTGGCAGAGCGTTCGCGTGCGCCAGCTGCTCGCGCACACCTCGGGCCTGCCGGACATCCTCGATGAGCGCGGGCTGCTGGGCGGGGGTACCGAGGCGCAGGCCTGGCAGGCCGTGACCGCGCGGCCGATGGATGCCGCACCCGGCCAGCGCTTCGCCTACAACCAGACCAACTACCTGTTGCTGGCGCGGATCATCGCGCGGCAATCGGGCATGCCCTACGAGCGCTTCCTCGCCAGCAGCCAGTTCGGCAAGGTCGGCATGGACCGCACCACCTTTGGCGACAGCTACGACCTGGTGCCCGATGCAGCAACGATGTACAGCCTGGCGCCGCGCGCAACGGAAGCGGCCGACACGCCGCCGCGACTGTCGCACTGGTTCTACGACGTGCCGAACAGCCTGTGGGCCGGCGGCGGCATCCTCACCACCGCCGATGACACTGCCCGCTGGCTGGCCGCGCTGGCCGACGGCCGCCTGCTGGGCGAACCCGCGCGCACGCGCATGTGGACGGCCGAGCCGCTCGCCGACGGCCGGGCCGGCCGTTGGGCCGCCGGCTGGCCGGTGCTGCAGGCAGCGCCGGATCGTCAGGTCGCCGGCATCGGTGGTGCTCGCTCGGCCTTCATCGTCTACCCCGACCGCGGCGTGGCGGTGGTGGTGCTGACCAACCTGGTCGGCGCCAACCCGCAGCAGTTCATTCCACGCATCGCCGATCTTTACGCGCCTGTTGCAACAGCGCCCTGAACACCTGCAAGCACGCGCGCCCGGTCCGCCACCCCAGCAACATGCAACACCAGAGTGTGCGGCAGCGCCAGCGCAGGGTGCTGGGCAATGGCGCAGAACGCAAACACCTCCCCCAGGGTGTCGTGGTCATGCCAGGTGGTCATCACGAAGTCGGCGCCCTCGCCCTCCGACGATGCCATGTCCACCGCATCATCCCAACCGCTGCACTCGATGCCCCAGGCCATCATGTAGCGGCAACCGCTGCGCACCAGCCAGTTGCTCACCCGCGCCTGCCAGTCCGCCTCCACGGCGGCTTCGACAGCAACAATGGCCCGGTAAGGGGAGCAGGCCCGTTCGGGCGGTGTCGCGCCGGGCGGCAGCCACAGGTATTCAACGGTGCCGTCCATGCCCACCCCATCCTCTGTTCGCATGCGCCGAGGATAGCTGCCGGCCAGCGGCCGGCACCACCGCCGCGTCAGCCGCGCGGACCGCCCATCACCGGCAGGATCGCTCCGCTGATGTAGCTGGCGCACGCGGGCGAGGCCAGGAACACATAGGCCGGCGACAGCTCTTCCGGCTGCGCGGGGCGGCCCATGTCGCTGTCCTTGCCGAACTCGGCAACGTCCTCGGCCTGCTTGTCGGCCGGGTTCAGCGGCGTCCACACCGGACCCGGCGCCACGCAGTTGACCCGGATGCCACGCGGCAGCAGCTGGCTGGCCAGCGCCTTGGTGAAGGCATGGATGGCGCCCTTGGTCGCCGAGTAATCGATGAGTGCCTTACTGCCGAACAGGCCGGTTTCCGAGCCGGTGTTGATGATGCTGGCGCCTTCGCCCAGATGCGGCAGCACCGCCCGCGCCATCTGGATGTAGCCGCCGATATTGGTCTGCAGGGTCTCCTGCAGGTGCGCGTCTTCCAGGTCTTCCAGACGTTCGCAATGCAGCTGGAAGGCCGCGTTGTTGACCAGGATGTCGATGCCGCCGAAGGCCTTGGCCACCTGCTTCGCCGCCTTGTTGCAGAAGCGCGGGTCGCGCACGTCACCGGCAATCACCAGGCAGCGCCCGCCTTCGCGTTCCACGTGTTGGCGGGTGACGTCCGCATCCTCCGCCTCATCCAGATGCAGCACGGCGACATCGGCGCCTTCGCGTGCGAACAGCACGGCGACCGCGCGGCCGATGCCGGAATCACCGCCGGTGATGATGGCGCGCATGCCCTGCAGCTTGCCGCTGCCGACGTAGTCCGGGGCGAGGAAGCGCGGCGCTAGTTCAAGTGCGTGTTCGTGGCCGGGCTTGGCCAGGTGCTGGGCCGGCATCGTTTCGGGCTGCCGGCGTGCGCCTGCCTGGGTGGCGGTCTTCTTCGTCGCCTTCTTGGTGGCGCGCGCATCCTTGGCTTTCTCCTGGTCCTGCAGGCGCCGCTGGCGCGACGCGACGCGTGCGGCACGCGGGTCACTCGACGCGGCCTTGCGGGTGGCGGTCTTCACCACGCGGGGGCGGTCGGTTTCGGCGACGGTCTTTGCCGTGGTGCTGCCTTTGCGCACCTTGGGCGACGCCTTGCGGCGGGCGGGGGTCTTCTTGGTGGTGGCCATGCAGGTCTCCTCGGGAGGGGGATGGGGTTGCCGGCCATCGGCCGGCACTACCGGGGGGCGGCGTGCGCCGCTCGTGCAGTGTCCCTACCCGCGTTGTCGGTGGCAGTGAGCGCGCCGTGTCCATCGCGTGCACGGCTTCATTCCGCCACCACGCCTGTCGTCGCACTCTTCAGGCCACGACACGAGGAAAGTCCCCATGAACATCGCCCCCATGAAGCATGCCGTTGCCACCGCCGCCGTCTGCTTCGCCCTTGCTGCCTGCAGCAGCAGTCCGGTTGCCCAGATCCAGCCGATCGATGGCGTGATTTCCGGTCAGTGCCACACCAACATGGTCCGCGGCGCGGTCGGCCTCGCCGCCTCGGACATGACCGTCGAGCGCGCGCGCGTGGACAGCGACAGCCTGCACGTGCAGGTCACCCGCGGCAGCCGCGAGCACAGCGGCAACACCGCCAGTGGCACGGCCGATCCGGCGGCGGGTGCGGCACAGGAAGGCGGTGACCGCCTGACGATTGAAACCGGTCGCACCAACAACATCACCGCGATCTACTGCGGCTGATTTGTGCTTGCCGCAGGCTGTTATGGCCCCTTGACGAAGGGGTCATGGTCACAGGGAATCGTAGGGTAGCGACGGCATGGCCACATCGCTGCCGGGATGGTCCAGTGGAAAGTGAAGCGATCATTTTCCCAGACCAGGAAACCGCCATGCACGAAATTGCCACGGTCAGTCGTGCGGGTATCTTCATCAATTGGGCGATCAGGGTCGGGCTCGGCAATCCAGCGCAGCACTGGGACCGTGCCAAGCTGCTCGATAAGGGCGAACATCTCGCTCACACCCGCGGCTGCGTACGTGGTCATTGTGGCGGCATCGGGAAGCGCACTTTGCGTCAGCACCGACGCGGTCACGTCTTGCGGCGCGCTGTTCCCGTGGGCGATGTAGGCACGCATGCCGACCGTAGAGGCAGGACAGCCTTTGAGTTGCAGCAGGTAGCCGGTCGTGTCACCACTGCCAGCAAATGATCGGAGCCAGTAGTGGTAGGCCGATCCGCTGTTGTCGGTCACCATTACATCCTGGCGGCCGTCCGGACCGGGTACGTAGAGCACCCTCGCCTTGGCCGTGTCGTCCAGACTGCACCCAAGCCCTGTCAGCACCTGCTTCGCTTGCGCCGGCAACAGGCCATAGCGGCCTTCGGAACCCGAGCTGCCACTCGCTGCGGGCAAATCCGGCAGGCCGTGCTCACCCTCCGCCGCACTCGCCCGAGCATCCCCGTCGGGCGAGTGACGTGACGCCACTGGGTGCTCACCCGAAGAGGCACAGCCGCTGCAGGTCATGAGGCAGAGCAGAAGCGGTGAAAAGGTCAGGTAGCGGTACTGCATGGCTTAGCGTCCTCCCATGACTGGAGCGTCTTGTTGCTGAGCAGGTGCATTCTGTAAATGCGTCTGCTCCTGTTGCTCCTGCGATTGGCGCTGGAGCCTCTGAAGGCTGGCTTCTACACCTGCTTCTGAAACCTCGGCCGCATTGACGCCAACACGGTGCGCTGCCGGATCGGTCAGGCTGCCTTGCACCAGAAACAGCGTCTCGCCTGCCGTCGCTCCCCGCACCGGATTGCTTGCCACCACTTGGTCGACACGGGTCAAGCCCGCAGCCTTCGCTTCATGAAGCATCACCAGACTGTACTCGTCTGCATGCTCCGCGTAGCGCCCTCCCATCGCCTGCAGCCCATGGCTGATCTGCTGCTGCAGGGCATGGTCACGGTGCGATGGCAGGCGAGGGTCATCCGTCGCTGCACGGGGAACATCCAGTCCGCCGAGTTCGCGTACCTGGCCCGGCGCAACCGAGGTCAATACGTACTGCCAGTTGCTCTGTCCCGGCGTACCGCGCACGACATCAACGAAATCGTCGTACTTCCCACCACCGATGGTCTGGCAACCAGCCGAATCGGTGTTTCTTGAGCTCCCGCGATGAATCTTGAAAGTATCGTTGAGGTCCTGAACGCCCTGGCTATCGCGCGCATCAAACCAACCATCCCCATTGCTATCGCGCTCAACCCGGCCAGTGCCGGCGGTGACCGCCGCCTGGGTAGGTCGCAGTGCAAATTCAGCGGGGTGGTTTTGGCGCGGATGAGTGGTGGCGCGCATCTCCGTGGTCCCTTCGGCGAGCCGGCCCAGATCCTTCACCCGGTCGCCGTTGACGTCTTCGCCTTCAATCTTGGTTCGCCGAACCACGTCCTCGAATCCCGGGCTCCGCGGCACGGTCGCAGCGTGGCCATCGTACTGGGCCGTAGGCTCAGTGGTGGCATCGTTGAATTCGCGCGCATGCCGTCCGCCTTCAGCATCCTTCCAGAGCACGACGATGCGATCGTTGTAGTCACCTTGCCCGCGCCGGTCGGTAGTGCGGCTCTCATCACGCAGTCCCAGAATCACCCGATCCTGCGTATCCATTGCCCGATGCGCATCCGCGCTCCCTCGTACTGCGATAACGCTGCCGTAAACATCGTACTGTTGTGCCTGGCTAAGATTTTCCGTTTCCGTGGTCGCTGGCTTCCGCGGCGGCCGCGACGCCTCACGCAGTCGATCCAGCATCGGGCTGACGATGGCCCTGTCGCCCGTGGCAACACCCCCAGCGGCCCGCAACGCTCCCAGCTCCGCGGCCCCGCGAACCGAGACGTACCGGTCCAGTGACTCCTGGATGACCGCTGCCTGGCCGTCGCGCAGCGCTTCCAGTCGTTCGGCCGCAGCACGTGCGTGGTTCTCCTGCAGCAATCGCACGACTTCGTCGGCTGCAGTGCTGATATCAATCTCGGGCATTTCCAGGTCCTTGTGGTCCGTCAGGTACCCAGCCTATCCAACGCACGAAGGCCCATTCTTGACCTGCCGCACACACCGTCATCGGGGAATTCTGAATTGAACAGCCGTCGAGCAAGCTTGACGCTACGGGGCCGTTGCCTCACGGCGCTTTGCCAGCCGCCGCGCCCGGCGCAGCACCTTCAGCGTCGCCTGCTCCCACTGCCGCGGGCCGCGCAGGCCCGCCAGCGAGGTCAGTTCGCCGCGCTCCCAGCCGGCAAACACGCACGGATCGATATAGGCCTTGCGGCACACCGCTGGCGTATTGCCCAGCCGCGCGGCCACCTGGCACACCACCTCGCGCTGCGCCTTGGCCAGCGCACGCTGGCTGGCCGGCTCCGGCAACTCGGTGGCGGCGAAGGTCTGCACCGCCGCCAGGGTGCCGCCCCAGGTGCGGAAATCCTTGGCGGTGAAGTCTTCACCCATCACCTCTCGCAGGTAGTCATTCACCGCACCGGAATCGACCGGCTGCACGACACCGTCGTCGTCGCGGTACTGGAACAGCGCCTGGCCCGGCAGCTGCTGCACGCCGCGCACCAGGGTGCCCAGCCGGCGGTCGCCCACGGTCACCTCGTGCAGCTGCCCGGATTTGCCACGGAAGCGCATGCGCACGCGGCCGCCGCGCAGCAGGTCCAGGTGGCGGTTGCGCAGCGTGGTCAGGCCAAAGGATTTGTTTTCCTTGGCATAGGTTTCATTGCCCACCCTCACCAGGGTATCGGCCAGCAGCGCGACCACCACCGCCAGCACCTTCTCGCGCGGGTAACCACGTAGCTTGAGGTCGCGGCTGAGCCGGCGGCGCAGGGCCGGCAGCGCTTCGCCGAAGGCGATGGTGCGGTCGAACTTGCCCGAATCGCGCACTGCCGCCCAGTCGGCGTGGTAGCGGTACTGCTTGCGCCCGCGCGCATCGCGGCCGGTGGCCTGCAGGTGGCCGTTGGCATGCGCGCAGATCCACACGGCGGTGTAGGCCGGCGGGATGGCCAGCGCGCGGATGCGCTGCAGGGTGGCGGCATCACGTACCGCGTGGCCATCGGCATCGCGGTAGGCAAAACCCTTGCCTGCGCGGCGCCGGCTGATGCCGGGCTGGGTGTCATCGACATAGCGCAGGCCCGCCGCGCGTGCGGCCTGTCGTTCGGGGGTGGGGGCAGGAGGCATGCCGCCAGTGTGGCGATCGGCGCGGCGTGGCCACGTCAATAACGCAAGACAAACACGTGAGGGGGGCTTCGCGGCTATGCTCGGGTCTTCACAGTCCCTTCCGTTCCGGAGTCATGATGCCGTTCCAGATTCGCGCCCGTTCGCTCTCCGCCCTGCTGCTGCCGGCCGTGCTGGCGTTGTCCGCCTGCCAGGCGCCAGCGCTGGATGAGCAGGATTCGGCCACCGCCCACGCCCAGCAGGCCGCCGAAGCCGCCAAGGCCCCGGCCGATGAAGCCGGCAAGGCCACCGAAGCACCGCCGGCCGGCAACTGCGATGCCAGCCAGGTGCAGAGCCTGGTCGGCCAGGCCTACACCGACGCGCTGGGCAAGCAGGCCCAGGAAGATGCCGCCGCCAGCCAGGTGCGCGTGCTCAAGCCCAATGACGTGACCACGATGGAGTTCATGGGCGATCGCCTGAACATCGAAGTGGACGAAAAGGGCCTGGTCAGCGGCGCTCGCTGCGGCTGACGGAAAGCCAACGCCGGCAAGGGTTTGCCGGCGTTTTGGTTGCACGCGCAACCGTGTATTGCGGCGTTGCAACAACTGTGATCTAGTCGAGGCATCCGGTGGCCTCATGATGCGCTCCAGGAAGAGCACGGCGTGTGCGTCAGGGTGAGTGTGAAGACACTTGGCGTGCGGCCAGACAAGGCGCGCGCCGCCGCGCAGGCGAGTGCCTGCGCAAGGTGAGCAACGCCGTATGGGCGTGCGCCAAGCGGCTTCCCGAAGGGCCGCGCCATGCGCGGCACACTCCACCATGACGTACAGGGCGTGCTCTACAGGGCGGGCACGAGTGTCCCTGCTCATTTCATTACGCATCGAGGTAGAGATGGCCCCCCGCAACCGCCAAGGGCTTTACGACCCGCGCTCCGAGCGCGATGCCTGTGGATTCGGCATGGTCGCGCAGCTTGACGACCAGCCCTCACGTCTACTGGTCGACACCGCCATCGCCGCGCTTTCGCGCATGACCCACCGTGGTGGCGTCGCCGCCGACGGGCTGACCGGCGATGGCTGCGGCCTGCTGCTGCGCCGTCCCGATGCCTTCCTGAAACTGCTGGCCAGCGAAGCGGGCATCACCGTGGGCGCGCGCTTCGCCGCCGGCCTGGTGTTCCTGCCGCACGATGGCGACGCCGCCCAGGCCTGCCGCACGCAGCTGCAGGCGCAGGTGGAAGCAGTCGGCTGCAAGGTGGCCGGCTGGCGCGAGGTGCCCACCGATGAGAGCGTCTGCGGCCAGCTGGCCCGCGATACGCTGCCGCGCATCGAACAGGTGTTCGTCGACGCCGGTGTCGGCCAGGATGACGGCGGCTTCGCGCTGGCCCTGTTCCTGGCCCGCCGCCGCAGCGAACAGCAGCTGCGCGAACATGCCGACTACTACGTCACCACCCTCAGCCCCAACGCGATCAGCTACAAGGGCATGGTGCTGCCGGACAAGCTGAGCCGCTTCTTCCCGGACCTGCAGCGCCGCGAACTGGCCTCCAGCGCCATCGTGTTCCACCAGCGCTTCTCCACCAACACGCTGCCGCGCTGGCCGCTGGCGCACCCGTTCCGCATGCTCGCCCACAACGGCGAGATCAACACCATCGAGGGCAACCGCCGCTGGGCGCAGGCGCGCAGCAAGGTGTGGAAGACCCCGCGCTTCGACATCGCCGAGTTCGATCCGGTCATCTCCATGCACGGCTCGGATTCGCAGAGCCTGGACAACATGCTGGAGCTGATGGTGTCCGGTGGCATGGAACTGATCCAGGCGCTGCGCATCCTGGTGCCGCCGGCGACCCAGTCGCTGGAGTTCAAGGATCCGGACCTGGCTGCGTTCTACGAATTCCATGGCCTGAACAGCGAGCCGTGGGACGGCCCGGCCGGCATCGTCGCCTGCGACAGCCGCTATGCGGTGTGTACGCTGGACCGCAACGGCCTGCGCCCGGCGCGCTGGATGCTGACCGCCGACCGCCACTTCCTGGTCGCCTCCGAAGCCGGCGTGTGGGAAGTGCCCACCGAGCGCGTGGTGCGCAAGGGCAAGCTCGGCCCGGGCGAGATGATCGCCATCGACCTCAAGCGCGGCGACCTGCTCGATTCGGAAGCCATCGACCGCATCAACCGTGGCCGCGCGCCGTACAAGCAATGGCTGCAGCAGGGCGTCACCTACCTGCAGACCGAGCTGATCGATCCGTCGCTGGTGGAAGAGCCCTTCGACGAAGGCACCCTGCGCAGCTACCACAAGCTGTACCAGCTCAGCAGCGAGGAAGTGGAGCAGGTGCTGCGGCCGCTCGCCGAGACCGAGCAGGAAGCCACCGGCTCGATGGGTGATGACACGCCGATGGCCGTGCTCAGCCAGCGCAGCCGCCCGCTGTACGACTATTTCCGCCAGGCGTTCGCGCAGGTCACCAACCCGCCGATCGATCCGCTGCGCGAAGACTGCGCGATGTCCCTGTCCACCCAGCTCGGCAAGGAGACCAACATCTTCCATGCCGGCCCGGAGACGGTGAACCACGTCATCCTCAACTCGCCGGTGCTGAGCCAGCGCAAGCTGCGCCAGCTGCTGAAGATGGACCAGTACGTGCAGGCCAACCGCCTGCTCGACCTGTCCTACAGCGAGGACGAAGGCCTGCGCGCCGGCATCGAGCGCATCTGCGCCGAGGCCGAACAGGCTGCCCGCGAGGGCATGGTGATGCTGCTGCTGTCCGACCGCTACCCGGTGGCCGGGCGGCCGATGGTGCACGCCCTGCTGGCCACCAGCGCCATCCACCACCACCTCTCGCACCTGGGCCTGCGCTGCGACGTCAACCTGATCGTCGAGACCGGCACCGCGCGCGACCCGCACCACATGGCCTGCCTGCTCGGCTTCGGCGCTACTGCGGTGTACCCGTACCTGGCCTACCAGACCCTGTTCGACCTGGGCCGCCGCGGCATCCTCAAGCTCAGCAAGGGCGGCGAGCAGTCGCAGATCGGCCGCCGCTACCGCAAGGGCGTCTACAAGGGCCTGTCGAAGATCATCTCGAAGATGGGCATCTGTACCGTGGCCAGCTACCGCGGTGCGCAGCTGTTCGAGATCATTGGCCTGGAACCGGAAGTGGTCGACCTGTGCTTCCCCGATACCGCCTCGCGCATCGGTGGTGCCGGCTTCGCCCGCCTGGATGCCGATGCACGCGAACTCTGCGCGCAGGCCTGGGACGCCCAGCAGGGCGTGGATGTCGGCGGCCTGCTGAAGTACGTGCACGGCGGCGAGTACCACATGTACAACCCGGACGTGGTGACCACCCTGCAGCGCGCGGCGCGCAGCGGTGACCCGCGTGCGTGGCAGCAGTACTGCGACGCCGTGCATGCGCGGCCGCCGTCGGCACTGCGCGACCTGCTGGAACTGGTGCCGGCCGCTGCGCCGACGCCGCTGGACGAGGTGGCCCCGGCCAGCGAACTGTTCCCGCGCTTTGACACCGCGGCCATCAGCCTCGGCGCGCTGTCGCCGGAAGCGCATGAAGCGCTGGCCATCGCGATGAACCGCCTCGGCGGCCGCAGCAATTCCGGCGAAGGTGGCGAAGACCCGGCGCGCTATGGCACGCAGCGCCGCAGCAAGATCAAGCAGGTGGCCTCGGGCCGCTTCGGTGTCACCGCCGAATACCTGGTCAATGCCGAAGTGCTGCAGATCAAGGTCGCGCAGGGCGCCAAGCCCGGCGAAGGCGGCCAGCTGCCCGGCCACAAGGTCAACGAACTGATCGCCCGCCTGCGCTATGCCAAGCCGGGCATCGGCCTGATCTCGCCGCCGCCGCACCACGACATCTATTCCATCGAAGACCTGGCCCAGCTGATCTACGACCTCAAGCAGGTCAACCCGACCGCGCTGGTCTCGGTGAAGCTGGTCAGCCATGCCGGCGTGGGCACGATTGCCGCCGGCGTGGTCAAGGCCGGTGCGGACCTGATCACCATTTCCGGCCATGACGGCGGCACTGGTGCCTCGCCGGTCAGCTCGATCCGCTATGCCGGCGTGCCGTGGGAACTGGGCGTGGCCGAAGCGCACCAGGCGCTGCTGGCCAACGACCTGCGCGGGCGCACCCTGCTGCAGACCGACGGCGGCCTGAAGACCGGCCTGGACGTGGTCAAGGCCGCACTGCTGGGTGCCGACAGCTTCGGCTTCGGCACCGCGCCGATGATCGTGCTGGGCTGCAAGTACCTGCGCATCTGCCACCTCAACAACTGCGCCACCGGCGTCGCCACCCAGGATGACCGCCTGCGCGAGAACCACTTCACCGGCCAGCCCGAGCGCGTGGAGAACTTCTTCCGCCTGCTGGCCGAGGAAGTGCGTGGCTGGCTGTCCTACCTGGGCGCGCGTTCGCTGGAGGAAATCGTCGGCCGCACCGATCTGCTGCGGCAGATCGAGGCCGCGCCGCGCGACGGCGTCCGCGTGGACCTGTCGCGCCTGCTGGCCGATGCCCGTTACGAAGGCAGCCACTGCGCCGCGCAGCGCCTGTACGAATCGCCGGACAGCCTGGCCACGCAGATGGACGGCCTGCTGGCGCCGGCCATCGAACACAAGCAGGGCGGCGAACACCGCTTCCTGATCCACAACACCGACCGCAGCATCGGCACCCGCCTGGCCGGTGCCGTGGCCCGCGCGCACGGCAACCAGGGCATGGCCGAAGCACCGCTGGAACTGCGCTTCCGCGGCAGTGCCGGGCAGAGCTTCGGCGCGTTCAATGTCGGCGGCCTGCACCTGGAAGTGGAAGGCGAAGCCAACGACTACGTCGGCAAGGGCATGGCCGGCGGCCGCCTGGTGGTGCGTCCGCCGCGTGGCGCGCGCTTCGAGGCCCGCAGCACCGCCATCATCGGCAACACCTGCCTGTACGGCGCCACCGGGGGCGAGCTGTTTGCCGCCGGTCGCGCGGGCGAGCGCTTCGCGGTGCGCAATTCCGGCGCGCTGGCGGTGGTGGAAGGTGCCGGTGACCACTGCTGCGAGTACATGACCGACGGCGTGGTGCTGGTGCTGGGTAAGGTCGGCCTGAACTTCGGCGCCGGCTTCACCGGTGGCCTGGCCTACGTGCTGGACGTCGATCGCGATTTCGTCGACCGCTACAACCACGAGCTGATCGACATCCACCGCGTATCGGCCGAGGGCTTCGAGAACTACCGCCAGCACCTGCACCGCCTGATCGGCCGCCACCGCGAGCTGACCGGCAGCATCTGGGCGCAGCAGATCATGGACGAGTTCCGCGATTACATCGGCAAGTTCTGGCTGGTCAAACCGAAGGCCGCCAGCATCGAGTCGCTGACTGAAACCCTGCGACGCGCCGCGTAACGGTCGTGCCGGCCGCTGGCCGGCAACCCAGGATCACGTAGTGCCGGCCATTGGCCGGCTACCGCAAAAACCACAGAGCCAGCCATGAGCCGCAAGCAAGCATTCCAGTTCCTCGATCTGCCCCGGACCATGCCGCAGCGCATCCCGGTCGAACTGCGCACCTCCGGCGACTGGGGTGAGCTGTACGGCAAGTTCGGCAAGGAAGACGCCCAGTACCAGGCCGGTCGCTGCCTGGACTGCGGCAACCCGTACTGCAGCTGGAAGTGCCCGGTGCACAACGCCATTCCGCAGTGGCTGCAGCTGGTGCAGGAAAACCGCATCCACGAAGCCGCCACCCTGTGCCACAGCACCAACCCGCTGCCGGAAGTGTGCGGCCGCGTCTGCCCGCAGGACCGCCTGTGCGAAGGCAGCTGCACGCTGGAGGAATTCGGCGCGGTGACCATCGGTGCGGTGGAGAAGTACATCGTCGATACCGCGCTGGCCAGCGGCTGGCGCCCCGACCTGGCCGCGGTGCAGCCCACCGGCCAGAGCGTGGCGGTGATCGGTGCTGGTCCGGCCGGCCTGGCCTGTGCCGACCGCCTGGCGCGCGCCGGCATCACCGCCGTGGTCTACGACCGCTACGAACAGATCGGCGGCCTGCTGCAGTTCGGCATCCCCAGCTTCAAGCTGGACAAGGACGTGATCCACCGCCGCCGCGAGGTGCTGGAGGGCATGGGCGTGCAGTTCCGCCTGGGCGTGGAGATCGGTCGCGATGTCAGCGTGCAACAGCTGCTGGACAGCCACGATGCGGTGTTCGTCGGCACCGGCGCATACCGCTACACCGATGGTGGCCTGGACGGCCAGGACCTGAAGGGCGTGCTGCCGGCGCTGCCGTTCCTGGTGCAGAACAGCCGCATCGTCAGCGGCGATGATCCGAAGGGCCGGCCGATTGCCGGCTGGGAAGACACCATCGCCCTGCCCGACCTCAACGGCAAGCGCGTGGTCGTGCTCGGCGGCGGCGACACCGGCATGGACTGCGTGCGCAGCGCGGTGCGCCTGGGCGCAGCCAAGGTGACCTGCGCCTACCGCCGCGACGAGGCGAACATGCCCGGCAGCGCGCGCGAAGTGGCCAATGCGCGCGAGGAGGGCGTGCGTTTTCTGTTCAACCGCCAGCCGCTGTCGATCGAGGCCGGTGCCGATGACGAAGTGATCGGCGTGACCGTGGTCGAGACCCGCCTCGGCGAGCCCGATGCCAATGGCCGCCAGAACGCGGTGCCGATCGAGGGCAGTGAATCGCTGCTGGAAGCGGACGTGGTGATCATCGCCTTCGGTTTCTCGCCGACGCTGCCGGCGTGGCTGTCCGAGCACGGCGTGGAAGGCCAGTCCAACGGCCGCATCGTCGCCGGTGGCAAGGACCGCCTGCCGTACCAGACCTCGCACCCGCGCCTGTTCGCCGGTGGCGATGCGGTGCGCGGCGCGGACCTGGTGGTGACCGCCGTGGCCGAAGGGCGCGACGCCGCCGCCAGCATCGTGCGCCTACTGGCGCACTGATCCGGCCACGGCTGTGGCTTGTACGGCCTGTGGTGCCGACGCCGAAGGGGCGTCGCACGCAGGCAGGTACAGGTCCAGGCTGACGGTGGTGCCCTCGTCGGGGACGCTGTGCAGCTGCAGTTCGCCGCCGAGCGCGGCGGCCAGCTCGCGGCAGATGGCCAGGCCCAGGCCACTGCCACCGAAACGGCGGGTGGTCGAGGCCTCGGCCTGCGTGTAAGGCGCGAACACCGCCCGCTGCCGCTCCGGACTGATACCCACCCCGGTGTCAGCCACCTGCAGCCGCAGATGCTGGCCGGCAGCCGCCTGGCGCAGCACCTGCAGGCGCAGCTCGACCCCGCCGTGCGCGGTGAACTTGAGCGCGTTGCCCACCAGATTGAACAGGATCTGCCGCAGGCGCAGGCCATCGACCAGCGTACTGGCCTGCAGTGCCGGGTCCAGCACGCAGCGCAGATGCAGGCCCTTGCTCGCGGCCAGCGGCGCCAGCAGCCGCTGCACGCCCCGCAGCAGTGCGGCCAGATCGGTGGGCACCGCGTGGGAGGAACGGCAGCCCTCGCGCTGCCGCTCGCTGTCCAGCACCTCGGCGAGGATCTGCCGCAGCATCGCGGCCGCCTCGTCGAGGGTGGCCAGCAGCTGCCGCTGGCGCGGGTCCAGCGACGTCTCTGCCAGGTCGTCGAGCATGCTCATCAGCGTGTGCATTGGCGCACCGATCTCCTGGCTCATGCTGGCCAGGAAGTGGGCCTTGGCCACCACCGCCTGCTCGGCTTCGCGCCGTGCGTCGTTCAAGGTGGCCGCACGCATCTGCGCCTCGGTCACGTCCATCCAGTAGCCTGTCCATTCGACGCTGCTGCCATCGCCGTCGCTGCTGGCCACCGGCCGCCCGTGGGAACGCACCCAGCGCCAGCCCATCCGCCCGCGGGCGCGGAAGGTGACGTCGATCGGCCCGCGCATCAGCGCCGCCGCATCGACATGGGCCATCACCGGACCGCGGTCCTCCGGGTGCACGGCCGCCAGCAGCCGCCAGTACTCGATGCGCGCGGTGTCCACGCTCAGGCCGAACAGCGCCTGCACGTCGCCAGTCAGGTAGAGCACGCTGTACTCGCCCGAGGCGCTGCGCCGGGTCCGATAGACCACCGCCGGCAGACCCGCGCTGACCTCCTGCAGGCGCTGCTGCAGGGCGCGGCGGCACTGCGCTTCGCGGTGCAGCCGCCAGTAGCCGAAGGCATGCACCAGGCCCAGCCCGAGCAGGGCCAGCAAGGCGGCGGCGAGGCCGCGCAGCCACGTCGGCATCGGTATGTCCGCCGGCCTCGATGCAGATGTGCCCGCTGTGGCCAAGGCGATGTCGCGCACGCTGGACAGCGGTGCCCGCTGAGGGTCGAACACGGCCAGCCAGTGCCGGCAGGCCGGCGTCGTGGCCAGTACCAGGGCATCGTCGAAGCCGGCTGGCGCAGCGACCTTCAGCGCGTTGTCGTTGCCCTCCCGCAGCAGGCGCTCGACATCGACCAGATTGGCTACCACCGCATCCACCTGCGAGGCCACCAGCAGGCGCAGGGCGGTGTCCACCGCCATCGGTGGCAGCAGCAGCGCGCCGGGCGCCTGCCGCTGCAGCAGGGGCGACAGCTGTGCCGGATCGGGCGTGGCTACCGTCTGCCCGCGCAGCCCGCCCAGGTCGAGGACGGGCGGGGCATCGCGGCGGCGTACGATCACCTGCGGTATGTCGAGGTAGGTGACGCTGGCCGGCCATCCCGAAGGCAGCTGCCCACGCGACCAGCCCAGCACCGCCTGCGTGCCGGGCGGCAGCCGGCCTTCGTCCAGCAGGTCGGCGGCCACCGGCTGCACCTGCAGCGTCGGCTCTGCAGTGCGCAGCGCGGCCAGCATCGCGTCGATGCCCCCGTGCACCGGCCCGGCCTGGCCGGCAGGCACCGACGACGGCGCCGAAGCATGCACCAGCCGCAGCGGCCCGCTGCAGTCATCGGCTCGCACCGGCAGCGCCACCAGCAGGGCCAACAGCGCGCCGCCACACCGCCAGCAGCGGCGCGCAGCGGCGACATCAGGACAACCAGCGACACTCACGATTACTCCTCAGGCCGCAGACTGCACGAAGCAGCGGCCACCTGTCACGCTAGCGACGCGGCCCGCAGCGACAATGAGGAAAATTGCAAATCGCTCAAGTGATACTGATAGCGACATACACTGCCGCTTCCACCACTGAGGACACCCGCGATGCGCATCGGCCTGGCCGCCAACCGCCTGCACCACCATGACGCGCGTGCCGCGCTGTTCCGCTGGCTGCGTGCCAGCGAGCCGGGCCTGCGCGAGCTGGGCGTGTCCCTGCATGCAGTCGGCCGTACCCACGACGCGATCGAACGCAACGGCTTCCTGTCCGGCTATGCGGGCCTGCACCGCTATCCCTACGGCCGCCAGGGCGGCCTGATGAAGCTGGTGGCTGAAGTGGTCGGCATGGGACCGGAGCGCACCCTCGATGGCACGATCTACCTGATCGATCCGGTCGACCCGTCGTCGGTATTCCCCGAGGCGACCGCGCTCAAGCGTCAGTGCGTGATCCACGGCAAGCCGTTCATTTCGACCGTGGCCACCGCGCGCGACTGGATCGAGATCGAACGGGTCCACGCCGGGTTGGCCGCCGATGCCGGTGCTGATGACCTGCACGCGTTCGAAGGACAGACCCTGGCGCTGATCGCCCACGATGCGATGAAGCCGGCGATGCTGGCCTTCGCCGACGAGCATTTCGACGTACTGGCCCGCTTCGGCGAGCGCGTGGCCACCGGCACCACCGGCCAGCGCCTCAACGAGCTGGCGTGGAGCCGCGGCTGGCCCACCGATACGCCGTGGGTGACGCGCTACCAGAGCGGCCCGATGGGCGGCGATGCGCAGATTGCCGACCGCGTGCTGGAGGGACGCTGCCAGCGCGCGATCTTCTTCGAGGATCCGCATGTGGCGCGCCAGCATGAGGCCGATATCCAGCTGCTGGAGCGGGCGGTGACGACGGTGACCGACGAGGCGGTGTGCATTACCGCACCGCGGGTGGCGGCACGCTGGGCGGCTGCGGCGGCGTTGCGCGCGGGTTGATGGGGGTATCGGCCAACGGCTGAGCCCCTCGTGGTGGTTGTTCAGATCAGAAGCCGTGCTTGGCCGGGTGGGGTGGGCCGCGCAGGGGACGCTGCAAGTACGTCCCTGTAAGCTCGGTCGCCGCATCCATGCGGCTCACGCCCCTGCGCAACCCACCCCACCCGGCCACGGACAGTTTCCGGTGTGCCCACCACGGAAGAAAGAAAGAAGAGCAGGAGCGGGTCGCGCGCTGCGCGCGCTCCTGTAGAGCCGAGCCCATGCTCGGCTGCTTCTCGTCGGGCTGACTGAACACCCCGCGCTTCGCAATGTCGCGATTCGCACGTTCGCGGGCGGGATCATTCATGGGCGGCAGCCCGCGATGATCTGCAAACTTTTCGAACTTTCCAACAATTCTCATTGGCTGCACGGGCGCTGCGTGCAAATCATGTCGAGCCACCGACAACGGGTGGCACGGGACTCCAATCCCGTTCTGATCTGAAGGTTGTTTACGCTTGTCAGCTGGCGTCGCTCATTCACCGTGGGCGACGCCGGCTGGCAATCCGTCTGCATTTCCATGGCGGGCGGTGCGTGGAGGGCTTCGGCCCGCCGGGTTCCTTCAGATCACCGGTATTGGAGCCACGCATCGTCCGCCACCTCCGCAGCTGCGGGGTGGCTCTCTCTGCAACATGCACAGGAGACCGCCATGAGCGCCCATCGTTATCCCTTCCTGTTCGCCGCATTGGGCGAGGCTGCCAATCAGCTGCCCAACGAAATCGCCCAGCCGCTGGAATCCACCCTGGCCGCCAACCAGACCGCCGACAGCATCTCGCTGCTGGGCAGCCTGCAGCGCATCGGCCAGAGCGAGGGCGCGGATGGTCAGCCGCTGCAGCGCACAGGACGTTCCCCTGGGCAATGCGTGGCCTTGTCCCGCATCCAGCGTGCCAACGCAGGGCTGACTTTCCTGCTGGAGCTGGCGCATGCCATCGAGCGTGTCCGTGTGAGCGGCGATATCAGCCAGCAGTTGAGCGATGGAGCGAGGGACAGCCTGCTGCTGGCCTGCCGGGGGCTGTCGGAATACGTGGACATGCAGGTGGATGCCGCCTGACGGTCAACCGTTATTGGCCGCGCTGCGCGCGTCAGCCGAGCATGGGCTCGGCTCTACCGTTACAGCAGCTGGCGCAGCATCGCCTTCAGGCGTCGGCCTTCCAGCTGGAAGTAATCGCGCTGCTCGCGCCATGCGGGGAAGCGTTGTTCCACTTCGTGCCAGAACGCGGGCGAGTGGTTGGCCTGGATCAGGTGGCAGAGCTCGTGCACCAGCACGTACTCGAAAGCGTCCGGGCGGCCGAGCACCAGGGCCAGGTCCAGCGCCATGCTGCCATCCGGTGCCAGCGAGCCCCATTGCGAGGACATCACCTTCAGTCGCACGCGGCTGGGTGCGCGCGGCAGGCCGGGCAGGTACTTCGGCAGCCAGCGGCCGACGTCGGCGCGGGTCTGTGCTTCGTAGAACTCACGCAGCAGGCGGCGCAGGGTGGCGTCGCCGGCACGGGTCGGCCACTGCACGCAGGCGCCGTGCTCGTCGATCTCCAGGCGCGCGAAGCGGCCTTCCTGCCAGCGCACCGGCAGCAGCTCGCCACGCAGCGGGAGCATGCCCTCCTCGCCCGGCTGCAGTGGTGCCGGCAGGCCGTTGTCCTGGTAGACGCGCAGCTGCAGCGCCAGCCAGTCGCGGTGCTGTTCGAGGAAACGCTCGCCCATCACCAGGCTGGCCCGCGGCGGCAACGTCAGGCGTGCGCCGCGTTCGTCCACGCTCAGCTTGATGCGTCGCGCGCGCGGATCGCGCACGCGCAGCACCTCGATCTCGGCATCGTCCAGGCGCAGGCGGACGGTGTCGCGCTGCACGGTGGCGGGCGAGGTCGGGCTGATCAGGCGGCGCAGCAGGCGGCTCATGTGCCCAGCATAGCGCTGCGCGGGGCCGCTGGATGACCGGCGGCCTGCGCAGTGCCTGTTCAGTCAGCCTTGCTGAGCTTGAAGGCTTCTTCCAGCAGCAGGAACAGCCGACGGATCTCGGCGCTCTGCAGGGCGAAGCGGGCGTCGAACTCGGCGCGGCGGCCGTCTTCGTCGGCATGCTCCAGCTGGTCCAGGGCGCCGTCGAGGAACTTCAGCTTGCGCACGATCAGGTCGTCGCCGATGACGAAGGACAGGTTGTCCTCGAAGATCAGCGCCAGCTTGGTCACCTGCTTGCCGGCGTCCAGGTGCTTGTCGATCTCGTCGCAGCGCAGTTCCTGGTGCTGGCACTTGACCACCGCGCCACCCTCCACCGGGTCCTTCATCTCGCACTCTTCGCCCAGGCTCAGGCCGGTCGGCAGCGGCTCGCCGGCGATCCAGCCGGTCAGGATCGAGCGCGGCGCGACTTCGGCGTTCAGCGGCATCGCCGGGAAGCTGCCGAGCAGGCCGCGGATGTCGGACATGAAGTACTCGCCGGTCTTGCGGCTGGAGGTGTCCACCGCGACGTAGCCGTGCTGCAGGTCGATGAAGGCGTCGTTGCGCGAGGACTTCACGAAGGCGCGCGGCAGCAGTTCATGCAGCAGGTCGTCCTTCATGCGCTTGCGCTCGCGGCCACCGGGGCGGCGGCCTTCCTTCTCCTCGATCTCCTCCAGCTTGCGCTCGAGCAGGTCGTTGACCACCGCCGCCGGCAGGATCTTGTCCTCGCCGCCCACGGTCAGCCACAGGTGTTCGGCAATGCGGTGCGACAGCAGTTCCTTCTCCTCGCGGCCGAAGGGCGAGATGAAGCCTCGCGAATTCATTTCCAGCGCACCGACCGGCTTGAGCAGGGCGTGCGGCAGCAGGGTGTCCACTTCGGAGAAATCGGTGGTAGTCGGGAAACGGAAGAACGTCAGGTTGCGAAAGAACATGGAATTCCGGATGGCGAAGAGGAAGGGCGTCCCACCTTAAAGGGCGGGCGTCTCGGGTGCTGCGTGGGCATCGGCCGGCGAACCGGCCAGCCAGGCATGGGCATCGGACAAGGGTGCCTCGTCGCGACGGCCCAACGCCATGAAATCGAACAGACTGGCATCGGCCAGCTGCGAGGGGTGGATCTGGCCCATGGCCCGGGCGATCTGGTCGATGCGGCCGGGATGGTCCTTTTCCCACTGCTGGAGCATCAGCCCGACCTGGCGGCGTTGCAGGTTTTCCTGGCTGCCACACAGGTTGCACGGGATGATCGGGAAATCACGTGCCTGAGCGTACTCGACGATGTCGCGCTCGCGTACGTAGGCCAGTGGACGGATGACCACGTGGCGGCCGTCGTCGCTGCGCAGTTTCGGCGGCATGCCCGACAGCTTGGCGTGGTGGAACAGGTTCATGAAGAAGGTGGCCACCATGTCGTCGCGGTGGTGGCCCAGCGCGATGCGGGTGAAGCCGTGCTTCTCGGCGTGGTTGTACAGCGCGCCGCGGCGCAGGCGCGAGCACAGCGAACACATCGTGCGACCTTCCGGGATGACCCGGCTGACCACCGAATAGGTGTCCTGCTCGATGATCTGGTACGCCACGCCCAGGCTGGCCAGGTACTCGGGCAGCACGTGTTCGGGGAAGCCGGGCTGCTTCTGGTCCAGGTTCACCGCGACCAGCTCGAACGGCACCGGGGCCTTCTTCTGCAGCTGCAGCAGGAGGTCCAGCAGGGTGTAGCTGTCCTTGCCGCCGGACAGGCAGACCATCACCTTGTCGCCGGCCTCGATCATGCCGTAATCGGCAATGGCCTGGCCGACCTGGCGGCGCAGGCGCCGGCCCAGCGGGTGTTCCGCGCGCGGGCCCACGCGCGGTGCGACAGGCGCACGCGGCAAGGGATCGGGCAGGAAAATCACGGCGCTCATGGCTGCCATTCTACCGGCTTGGGACCGGCGCCGGCCGCGGCGCGGGGTCGCCCTCTCCCGATGGTCATCGGCGCTGTGTATGCTCGGAGGCTGTGGATACCTACAGCCCCGCCGAGATCGTCGAACGCCTCGTCGCCCTGCGCGCCGAACACCGCGTGCTGGATGAACAGATCACCCGGATGGCCGCCAATGGCGAGGACGAGCTGGAGTCGAAACGGCTGAAGCGGCGCAAGCTGCAGTTGAAGGACTGCATCGCGAAGCTGGAGAGCCTGCAGATTCCGGACGAGCCGGCGTAAGCGGGGGCCCATCCACGCGTGGCGTGGATCCATCGCCGGGCATGGCCCGGCGCTACCGTGTCGGGGCGTTACCCGTTGGGGATGACCACGTCGGCGTTCCACGCCGGTTCGCCGTCGACACTCAGGTCGCAGCGGCGCACGGCGCCCTCCGCGCGGCAGTGCAGGCGCAGCGGGTGGCCGTACCAGTCCCCCTGCAGGCCCGTGCCGACCACCGCGTCTTCCTCGCCGGCGATGCGTTCGGCATCGGCCAGCCACAGCGTGTAGCGCGGCGCGCTGCCGTCAGCGGCGTCCACGCACAGGCGCACCGGTGCATCGGCCAGCCGGCCCGGCAGGGTGTCCTCCACGCAGGCCGGCGCGGCCTGGGCCGTCACCGCGGCGAGCAACATGGCCGGCAGCAGCCACGCGGGGCTGATCCACCGGCCAGGGCGGCTCATGCCTGCGGCGTCGGCTCGTCGGGGCGCGCCGCTTCCGGGCTGACGCGCTCGATGGTGTGGCGCAGTTCGCGGCCGAGGATGAACTTGGCATCCTTGGCCCAGCTGTCCAGGCGGTCGTCGAACAACAGCTTGCTGTTCTCGTCCGGCCACACCAGGCGCAGCTCGCGCAGCTTCTGGATGAAGCCACGGAACAGCGACTTGTCGAAGAACTCCGGTGCGGCCGGCGCGTACAGCAGGCTGAGGCGCTGCGCGGCCTGCTGGCACAGGCTTTCCAGCTCGGCGGTGCCCAGCGTGCCCGGGCCGTTCTTCACCAGCACCGAAATGGCAATGTAGTAACGCTCGAACGCCTGCTGCAGCGAATGGCCGATGGCACGCAGGCGGAACACCTCGTCGGTCTGCCCGGTGTTGCGGGTCAGCATGCCGCCGTCATCGTCGGCGACCTGCTGCAGCAGGCCTTCGCGGATGAACACGTCGATGGTCTGCTCGATGCGCTGGGCGAACTCGTCCTCGCTCCACGGAAGGAACAGCTCGGCCTGCAGGAACGGGTACACGGTGCGGCCCAGGCGGACCAGGCCGGCACGGCTCATGCGGCGGTTGTTCTGGAAGCAGCAGGCCACCCACGACGAGGCGGTAAACAGGTGCACCACGTTGTTGCGGAAGTAGCTGAGCAGCACCGCGGTGTCGCCACTGACGCTGAGCACGTCGCCCAGCGGGTGCTTGATGCGGGTGAGGACGTTGATTTCCTCGGCGTGGGCGATGATCCGCTCCGGCGAGTGCGGGGTCACCGTCACCCGGCCCGAATACGGCATCTCTTCCAGCAGGGTCTTGCACAGCTCGATCTGCGCGATCAGGTCGGCCTCGCCCATCGCGTGCTTGGGCGTGGACAGCAGCGCCAGCGCCAGCAGGTTGATCGGGTTGACGTCGGCGGCGCCGTTGATGCGCACCTGGATGCGGTCGGCCAGGGTATCGACAGTGGTCGACAGCCACGACGGCTTCTCGTCCTCCGGCACCGCCTCGCCGTTCCACTCCGGCGCCTTCTCGGCCAGCACGTCGTTCAGGGCGATCGGTTCGCCGAAGTTCACCACCACCTGGCCGTAGTTCTGCTTGAGCACCTTCGGGATGCCCCACAGCAGCGACCAGATCGACTCCTTCTCCTTCGGCCGCCCGGACAGTTCGTCCAGGTAGCTGCCACCTTCCATCAGCTTCTCGTAGCCGATGTAGATGGGCTGGAACAGCACCGGCTTGCGCGGCTGGCGCAGGAACGCGCGCAGGGTCATCGAGATCATGCCGCCCTTGGGCTGCAGCAGGCGCCCGGTGCGCGAACGGCCACCCTCGACGAAGTACTCGATGGAATAGCCACCGGCCACCAGCTGCGCGACGTATTCGCTGAGCACGGCCGAGTACAGCGCGTTGCCGCGGATCGAACGGCGGATGAAGAACGCACCGCCCTTGCGCAGCAGGGTGCCGACCACCGGCAGGTTCAGGTTGATGCCGGCCACGATGTGCGGCGGCACGATGCCACGGTCGTACAGCAGGTAGGACAGCAGCAGGTAGTCCATGTGGCTGCGGTGGCTGGGCACATACACCACTTCGTGGCCCGGCGCGGCGGCCTTGAACTTGTCCAGGTGGTGCACCAGCACGCCGGCGTAGATGCGGTTCCACACGTGGCTGAGCATGAAGCTGGCCGAACGCACTACCGGGCTGGAATAGTCCGCGGCGATTTCCCAGGCGTAGGCGTGCGCCTTCTTCCAGGCGTCGGCCGGCTTGGAGTTGTCGCGCTTGGCCTGGGCGGCGATCGCCTCGCGCACCGGTTCGGCGGCCAGCACCTGGTCCACCAGCAGGCGGCGGGTGGACAGGTCGGGGCCGATGACCGATTCACGGATGCGGCGGAAATGGGTACGCAGCACGCGCTGCAGCTTGCGCACGGTGCGCTCGGGCTCCAGGCCCTCGTCCACGGTGCTGCGCAGCGAGATCGGCGGGGCGAAGCGCACGATGGTGCTGCGGCCGTTCAGCAGCAGGCCCAGCAGGCGGCGGAAGCGGCCGACCAGCGCCCAGTTTTCCGAGAACAGCACAGCGAACCAGCCGCTCTGCTTGTCCGGCGCGCGGCCAACGAAGATCGACACCGGCACCAGGTGCACGTCCAGGTCGTCGCGCACGCGGTGCGCCTGCAGGACCTTGGCCAGCGAATCGGAGTGGGTCTTGGCGCCGCGCTGTTCAGGGATCAGCGAATTGCTGGAACTGCGCCGCGACAGCGCCAGGTAGGCGCGCTTGCGGCCGGTCGGGTCACCGGCCAGCGGCACCAGCGGCGACGGCAGGCCGGCCTGGCGGCAGGCCTTGTCCAGGATCAGCGCGTTGGACAGGCCGTAGTCTTCCAGCACGTACACGACCGGGCGGCCGTCGTTGTACTGGCCCGGGTCCTCCGGCTCGATCTTCAGCGCCAGCCACGGCTCGACCAGACGGCCCAGCAGGCGCGCCCAGAAGGGGCGACGGCCAGCGGGACGGGCGTGCGCGGGCGGCGGCACCGGATTGGGGCCGGTGCCGGTCGAGGGAGACGCCGCGGCCGGATCGGCGGGCGTCTGCTGGGGTTCTTCGCCGGGGAACGGCAGCGGGTTCTGTTTCGACATCGGCGCCATTATGGCTTAGGCGGCGTGGTTGCCGCTTCCCCGCCGGCGGCGGGGGCCTCTGCGGGCTCCGGCGCGGCGGCCGCGCGGGCCGCATCGGCCTTGCGCAGCAGGGCATCGGTATCGGCCAGGGTGCGGGTCAGGTACCAGTGGCCTTCGCGCCGGCTCAGCGGCAGCTGCAGCTGCAGGGTGCGCCCGGCCAGCTCGTATTCCATGCGGACCAGGGCGTTGTCGCCTTCCACCGAGAGCAGCTCCCCGCGCAGGCTGCGCAGGGCGTCGTCCACGCCCAGCCCGTAGCTGGCCAGCACCGCCTTGACGGTGTGCAGGAACGGCGCCAGCTGCTGCAGGCTGCCTTCCATGCCGGCCGCGCGCAGGCCGTCCTCGTTGTCGAAGCCGACGTTGGCGGCGGCCTCGACCAGCGCGGCGATGCTGCTGCGGGCGCGGGCCCGGTCGCTGATCGGCGCGCCCTGCGCCCAGCCGGCCAGGGTTTCCACCAGGGCGATGTAATGCGTCTGCTGGCTGGGGGTGTAGCCCTTCTGGTGGCGCAGGTACTGCACGCCGAAGTTGCCCATCGACTGCGCCGCCTGGCGCACCGCGCTGGCCTGGCCGGCCAGCTGGCGGTCGAAGCTGCGCTGCAGCTGGGCGGCGGCCTGCGGCTCGCGCAGCGCGGCCAGCATCGGCAGCATCTGGTCACCCAGCGGCAGTTCGCCCAGCGGCCACTGGCTGTGGCCGTCGGTCCAGGCCTGCTGCAGCCGCTGGTACTGGCCCGGCGGCACCGACAGGCGCGCGTAGCCGACCAGGTCATCCTCGACCAGGCGCTGGGCCATGGCCTGCACCGCCGCCACCGGCTCGGCCGCCGGCTTGGCCGGGTCGCTGCCGGATTGGCGGCACGCCGCCACCGCCAGCAGCACCATGGCTGCCAGCCCCCATCCACGCGCGGACCTTCCTCGCACTGCCAGGCTCATGCAATCGGACTCCCCGTACCGGCCCGCATCTTGCGGCCTGCAAGGTGACAGCGGCAAGCCGTGCGGTCACGGTTCCGCCAGGAAAGGGGGGCGATCGGCGGGGTCGGATCCCTTTCGCAGGCGAAAGGGCTCTGACCCCGGGCGATAAAAAAAGAGCCCGGATCACAGGGATCGCAGGCTCTTCAAACCGGCGCGAGGCCGGTGGACAGTTGTGGCACATCTCCGGCCCAGGGACCGGATGGCGGCGATGCTACGCCGCCTCCGAAGTTAAGGCAATACGTCATGTAACATGACTTAAATGTTTGATTTTATTGAATCAATCCTTCTGCCAGACCGCTTCAATGAAATCTACGGCATGTTTTTCGGCGATTCGGGCATAAACGCCGGGGTAGCCGGACCGCGCGCAGCCCTCGCCCCAGCTGACGATGCCGAACTGGGTCCAGCCGTCGCGCAGCTTGAGCATCAGCGGGCCGCCGGAATCGCCCTGGCAGCTGTCCACGCCCTCACGCCCGGCGCAGATGACCTTGCCGCGCGCGAGCTCGCCGGCGTAAGCCTGCTGGCAGTCGGCAAACGGCACGAACGGCACCTGCACCGTCTGCAGCTGGGTCGGCAGCTCGCTGGCGCCCTCCTCGGTGGTGCCCCAGCCGATCACGGTGAAGTCGCGGCCCGGCTTGAGGTAGCTGGCGTCGGGGCGCAGGCGCAGGGTCACCGGCTGCGCGTCGGCCAGCGGCGCGTCCAGCTGGATGAGGGCCAGGTCGTGTTCCAGCGAATTGCCGCTGTTGAAGGCCGGGTGTACGTGGATGGCCCGGGCATTCGAGGCCCGCGGCGAGGCGTCGGTAGACAGCGCGGTGATGTTGCCGATGATGGCCAGGCCGGCGGGCGAATCGCCCTGCACGCAATGCGCGGCGGTCAGCACCCACGACGGCGAGATGAGGGTGCCACCGCAGAAGTGGCGGTCGTGATCGGAGTCGCCCATCGACAGCCCCTGAAGGCTGACCATGAACGGGTACTGCCCCGGCTGGGCGTCCTCGCCGCCGATGATGCGCGGCGTTTCGCGCGGTTGCGGTGCGGCGAACGCGGGTGCCGCGAACGCCAGCAACAGGCCGGCAAGAACTGCAGAGGTGCTGCGATACATATCCGTGTACTCCCTCTTGGATGATTGGAACCGGCACGGCCGCGAGCGGCGCCGGTACATCGATTGGGAGGGAGGGACATCCGGATCCAGTGCGACCGCGCGCACGGTTCTTCGCTGCGGGGTCGACTGCGACAGCGCTGGACCCACAAATGCGAACGCCATCCCGCACGGGGCGGGATGGCGTTCGGTATTGCGGTGTGACCGGCAGCGCCGGCAGGCTCAGCGTGCAGCCAGAGCCGACGCGATTTCCTGCTGGATGGCCCGCGCGGCCGCCTGCGGATCGGCGGCCAAGCGGATCGGACGACCGACCACGATGGCGTCGGCGCCGTCGGCGAAGGCCTGGGCCACGCCGACGGTACGCTTCTGGTCATCGCCGACCGGGCCACCCGGACGGATGCCCGGGCAGACGATCGAGAACCCGGCGCCGGTGGCGGCACGGATCGGGCCGGCTTCCTGGCCGGAGGCGATCACGCCATCAATGCCGGCGGCCTGGGCGGCCAGCGCACGCTCGACCACCACGTCCACCGGCTCGCGGTCGATGCCCATCTGGGCAAGGTCCGGGCGCCCCATCGAGGTCAGCACGGTCACCGCCAGCAGGCGCATGTCGCTGCTGTTGGCGGCCGCGCAGGCCTCCATCATCGCCGGGTGCCAGCCATGGATGGTGGCGTAGCTGACCGGCCACTGCGACAGGCGCTTGATCACCGCCGCAGCGGTGGCCGGGATGTCGAAGAACTTCAGGTCGACGAACACGCGCTTGTCGCGGCGGGCCAGCTCGTCCAGCACCTGGAAGTACTCGCCGGAGGCGAGCAGTTCCATGCCGATCTTGTAGAACGCCACGCTGTCGCCCAGGCGATCGACCCATTCCAGCGCCTGCACGCGGTCAGGCACGTCCAGGGCGAAGATCAGCCGTTCGTCATCGCGCAGCGGCAGCGGTGCGCGGCTCACGGTGCGTAATCCAGCGCGACGCGCTTGGCGTCGTGGCGGGCCTGGCGCGACTGGGTGTAGTCGTTGTTGAACTGGGCCGGCTCGAAACCGCCGTAGGTCGGGTTCGGCAGCATCCACCAGCGCTCGCCGAACCAGTCGTGGTACTGCTGCAGCAGCGCATCGCGGCCTTCGTTGGTGTTGGCGGTCACTTCCACGAAGTCACCCATCTGGTCGCCGAACTGCATCAGCACGCGGTACTGCTGGCCGGCCAGGCGGCGGCGGCAGTTCTTCTCGCTGCCGTTCTGCTCGCAGTCCTTGACCACGGTGCCCAGGCCGAGGAACACGCTGTCGTCGGCCACCGGCAGGCCCTGCTCGCGCAGGTTGGCCAGGGTCGCGTCCTTCAGGTGCACGGCGCGGTTGGAGATGTACAGCAGGGTCACGCCCTTGGCGTTGGCGGCCTTGGCGAAATCAACCACGCCGGGGATGGCCTTGGCCTTCTTCTCGGCCACCCACTGGTCCCAGGTCAGCTCGTCGTATTCCTTGCCGTCGCGCACCAGGCGCGCCTGGTAGGGCGAGTTGTCCAGCACGGTCTCATCCACGTCCAGCACCACGGCCGGCTTCAGGCCCTTGGCCGCGTTGCCGCGTTCTTCCGGCACCAGCGCGTCCCAGTGGGCTTCCTTCAGCGCGGCGTCCAGGTGGTCGGCGGCGGCGCGGTAGGTCTGTTCGGTGATCGCCTTGTACTCCTGCGCACGCTGCATCCACAGCACGGCATTGAGGTTGTCGTTGGCGGTCGCATCAACCGCACCATCGGCCTTGGCGGCCGCGGCCGGGGCATCGGGGGCGGGGGTCTCGGCGGCAGGCGCATCGACGCGCTTGCAGGCAGACAGGCCGATCGCCGCAGTGGCGAGCAGGGTCAGGGACAGGGAAACGGGACGACGCATCAGGATTCACCGGCAATCAGATATACCCCGCCATTTTACCGGCAAAGATGACCGTGGCACGGCTATGCTTCGGGGTTGACCCGTTGCCTTGCGGAGGCCGCCATGACCGATCCCGTCCAGCCCCCCGACGTCCCCCTGCTCGATGCCGTCCAGGCCCGCCTGCTGGGCTGCCTGGTGGAAAAGGAGGCGACCACCCCGGACACCTACCCGCTGACGGTCAACGCCGCGCAGTCGGCGGCCAACCAGAAGACCGCCCGCGAGCCGGTGATGAACATCGATGCCGGCAGCGTGCAGCACGCCCTGCGCCAGCTGGAGACGCTGGGCCTGGCGCGCCAGCACTTCTCCTCGCGCGCCGACCGCTACGAGCACCGCCTGCAGGCCGCGCTGGACCTGACCCGGCAGCAGACCGTGCTGCTGGCGATGCTGCTGCTGCGCGGCCCGCAGACCCTGGGCGAGCTGGTCACCCGCAGCGAGCGCCTGTACCGCTTCGCCGATGTGGACGAAGCCCGCCACGCCATCGAGCGCCTGCAGCAGCGCGCCCTGCTGGTGGTGCTGCCGCGCGCCAGCGGCCAGCGCGAGGACCGCTACATGCACCTGCTGTGCGGTGAGGTGGACGGTGCGGCGCTGGCCGCCAAGTACGCCAGCAGCGGCGGTGGCAGCAGCGAAGCGGCCGACCCCGGCCTGGCCGAGCGCGTGGCCCAGCTGGAAGCCGCGGTGGCCGAGCTGCAGGCCCAGCTGGCGGAACTGCGCGGCTGACGGACATCCGCCGGGCATGGCCCGGCGCTACCGCAGGTGCACCCGGTAGTGGGGGGGGGGGGGGGGGGGCGGGCCGCGCGCGCGGCGTGGGGCGGGCGGCCCGCCCCCCCCCGCCCGGCGCGCCCGGGGGGCGCGCCCCGCGGCCCCCCCCCGCGCGCCCGGGGGCGCCGGCGCCGGGGCGCGGCCCCGGGCCGCGGGCGCGCGCGCCCCCCCCCCCCCCCCCACTACCGGACCTCGGCCGCCCCCGGCGTGGCGTACAACCGGCTCGCGCTGTCCACGTTCGGCAACTGGATCACGCCGCGTTCGTGCATGCCCAGCCCCAGCAGGATCCGCCCGGAGGCCACGTTGTCCAGGTCGGTGATGCCGTACAGGTCCTCGATGTCCAGCTGCGAGCGCGCATGCGTGAACACCGCCCGCGCCGCCTCGCTGGCGTAGCCCTGCCCCGCGAACTCCGACAGCACCGCATAGCCGATATCCGGCCCCGGCAGGCCATCGCGCCGCACCAGGCCGGCGTTGCCCAGCCACGCGCCATCGGCCAGGCGCTCGATCGCGTACATGCCGAAGCCGTTCAGCGCATAGCTGTGCAGCACCCGCAGCGCGATGTACTCCCGCGCCTGCTCCTCGCTGCGCACGTTGCGATCACCGATGAAACGCAGGAACCCCGGATCGTTGAGCAGTGCCAGCATCGGCGCAGCATCCCGGTCGGGTTCCAGGCGGCGCAGCCGCAGGCGTTCGCTTTCGATGGGTTGCATGCGCGGATCTCCGCTGGGATAGGCCGATTGTAGAGCCGAGCCCATGCTCGGCTGATCCGTCGATGCGCAAGCCGAGCATGGGCTCGGCTCTACAGCTGCGCTCCGCTCAATCAAACAGCGCTTCGATGGCGGCCAGGCCCGCGCTAGCGCGCTCCTTCTTCCGCGCCGCATCGGCCACCGGGTCCGCGCCATCGCGCTGGATCTCCTCGGCCGGAATCTCCTCGAAGAACCGGCTCGGCTTCAACCGCACATGCTCGCCGAACTTGCGCGTCAGCTTGCTGTAGCTCATCCACAGCTGGATCTTGGCGCGGGTGATGCCCACGTACAGCAAGCGCCGTTCTTCCTGCAGGTTGCCTTCGTCCAGGCTGACCTGGTGCGGCAGCACGCCGTCCTCGCAGCCGACAATGAACACATACGGGAATTCCAGGCCCTTGGAGGCATGCATGGTCATCATGCGCACCTGGTTGCCGCCCTCGTCCTTGTCGCTGCGCGAGAGCAGCGCCAGCTGGCCAGCCAGGTCGGCCGCGGTGGCACCGCGCGGGCCGCCCTCGAACCACTGCGCCAGTTCCTCGATGTTGTTGGCACGGCGCTGGTAGCTGGCCTCTTCCTTGGCCTGCTGCCGCAGCTCGCTCAACAGCCCCGATTCCTTGGCCACCTTGCGGATCATGTCGCCGGAAGTGATCTGGCGGGTCTGCGCACGCAGGTCGCGCAGAATGTCGGTGAAGCGCGCCAGGCTGTTGGCCGCGCGCGGGGGCAGCTGCTGCAGCGCGCCGATGGCCTCGGCCGCCTGCGCCATCGGCATGTCCTTTTCCTGCGCCAGCTCGGCCAGCTTGGCCAGGGTACCGGCGCCGACATCACGCTTGGGCGACTGCACCGCACGCATGAAGGCGGTGTCGTCGTCGGGGTTCACCAGCAGCCGCAGCCAGGCCAGCGTGTCCTTCACTTCCTGGCGCTCCAGGAACATGGTGCCGCCGGTCAGGTGGTAGGGAATGCGCAGCAGCTGCATCGCCTTTTCCAGCGGCCGCGACTGGAAATTGCCGCGGAACAGGATGCAGAAATCACTCCACGGCACCTTGCGCGACTGCGCCACGAACGCAATCTCGGCGGCGACCTTTTCCGCTTCATGTTCGCTGTTGCGGCATTCCCATACGCGGATGCGCTCGCCATCGGCCTGGTCGCTCCACAGCTTCTTCAGGTGTTCGTGCGGGTTGTTGGCGATGAGCGCATTGGCCGCACGCAGCACGCGGTTGGAGCAGCGGTAGTTCTGCTCCAGCTTGATGATTTCCAGCGCGGGATAATCGCGCCCCATCTGCTGCAGGTTTTCCGGGTTGGCACCGCGCCAGGCATAGATCGACTGGTCGTCGTCACCCACGCAGGTGAAGTTGCCTTTCTCGCCAGCCAGCTGCTTGAGCAGCCGGTACTGCGCGTCGTTGGTGTCCTGGCATTCGTCCACCAGCAGGTAGCCGATGCGCTCGCGCCAGGCCACGGCGATATCCGGGTTCTCTTCCAGCACCTGCACCGGCAGGCGGATCAGGTCGTCGAAGTCGACCGCGTTGAACGCAGTCAGGCGCAGCTGGTAGCGCTCATAGACGCTGGCCGCTTCCTTCTCGCGGTTGCTGCGCGCGGCGGCCATCGCCTGTTCGGGTGACAGGCCGGCGTTCTTCGCACGCGACACCAGGTTCTTCATGTCCTCGATGTCGTCGGGCTTGGCACCGGACATCAGGTCCTTGATCTGCGCAGCGGCATCATCGGCATCGAAGATGGAGAAGCCGCGCTTCAGTCCCACCGCCGCGTGCTCGATCTGCAGGAACTTCAGGCCCAGGGCGTGGAAGGTGCAGATGGTCACCTCGTCGGCGTCCTGCTCGCGCAGGCGCTTGGCCACGCGCTCGCGCATTTCCTTGGCCGACTTGTTGGTGAAGGTGATCGCGGCGATGCGACGTGCGGGGTAGCGCCCGCAGCCGATCAGGTGGGCGATCTTCTCGACGATCACGCGCGTCTTGCCGCTGCCCGCACCGGCCAGTACCAGCAGGGGGCCTTCGATGTGCAGGACGGCGGCGGCTTGGGGGGGATTGAGACCGTGCATTGGAGAGGGATTGTAGCGGGGCGGCGTGGCCGCCACAGCCGCAGGCCGGTGGGGATGCTGAACGGCTTCGGCGGGCCGGGGCAGCGGCGTACAATCGGCCGATGGCCAAGCTCTATTTCTACTATTCGGCGATGAACGCCGGCAAGACCACCACCCTGCTGCAGAGCGCGCACAACTACCGCGAGCGCGGCATGCGGGTAGCGATCCTGACCCCGCGCCTGGATGACCGTGCCGGTGCCGGCGTGGTCGCCTCGCGCATCGGCCTGCGCGCCGAGGGCATGGCCTTCGACCGCGATACCGATCTGCAGCGCTGGGTGGAGCAGGACCTGGCCACGCACGGCCCGATGGGCTGCGTGCTGGTGGACGAGGCGCAGTTCCTGACCCGCGCACAGGTCTGGCAGCTGAGCGAGGTGGTCGACCAGCTGCGCATTCCAGTGCTGTGCTACGGCCTGCGCACCGATTTCCGCGGCGAGCTGTTCGAGGGCAGCCAGTACCTGCTGGCCTGGGCCGATGAGATGCAGGAGATCAAGACGATCTGCCACAGCGGCAAGAAGGCAACGATGACGGTGCGCGTGGATGAGCACGGCCACGCGGTGCAGGACGGCCCGCAGGTCGAGATTGGCGGCAACGAACGCTACGTGTCGGTGAGCCGTGCCGAGTTCAAGAAGATCACCCGTGGTGAGGGGCGGATCGACCCGGCGCAGGCGCCCCTGCCTCTGTAAGGAGGGGGTCTTCTGCAGGGCTTGCAGCCCTGCACCTGCTCAATGCAACGGCAACGTCAAAAGCCGGAGCGGCATTCCGTGGGATGGCGGGGCGGTGTGGGTTTGCGGGGACGCCGTAAACCCATCCATGGGGGCTTGGTCGCCGCTTGCTCGTGTGCGCTGTCCTGCGCACACGGCAAGACCGGGGTTGGGCGTCCTGCCCAACCCGCCCGAGGCATGCCTCGGGCCCATGCGGCTCACACCCCGCAAACCCA
>NZ_JBRRCR010000040.1:0-34796 GCF_056759115.1 Stenotrophomonas sp. STEN087
AAGGGGTCCCCCGGCCGGGCCGGGGTTAATCCGTGGGGGCCCGCCCCGCCCGGGACCCGTGCGCCCCCCCACGCCCCCCACCCGCGCCCGGCACTACCTCTCAACCATTGGCCAGCGCGTACTCCAGCGCCGAGCGCACCGCCGCCACCTGTGCGTCGTTGCACTGCGCCGGCGTCGCGCGCGGGCTGTCCGGGTAGACCTCGGTGGTGGTGGTGTACTTCGCACCGGTGATGCCCGCGCACAGCGCCAGCTTCACCAGCGGGTACTCGATGACGCCGTGGGCGACCACCGGAGAGCCGATGATCTCGTTCTTCTCATCGGCCGGGGCGATATGGGTCACCTGCTCGACGGCGACGATCACTGCCTGCTGGAATGCCGGCTGCGGGTTCTCGCTGTCATCGACCAGGTAGAAGCCATCGGGGATCAGGCCCGGCTCGAACGGCTTGCCATCGCGCGCGGCCAGCGCCGGGCGGAACTCGCTCTCGTCGCTGTCGGTGGTCTCGTGCAGGTCGATGTGCAGCACGAACTGGCCCTGGTACGGGGCGATCAGCTCGATGACCGCCGTCGATTCGCGGGCCGGACCATCGGCGCGGAAGTTGCGGTTCGGGTCGATGGCATCGTAGTTCCAGCGGTTGATGCGCTCGAAACCCCACGGGTTCACGCACGGCGCCACCAGCAGGTTGGCTTTGCCGGCGTAGTCGGCCGCGTGCTTTTCGAGGAAGTCCAGCGCGCCCATCACGCCGCTGGTTTCATAGCCATGCACGCCGCCGGTGACCAGCGCCGCCGGCAGCGCCGGGTTCCAGCCGCGGCTGCGCAGCGCGTACAGGGTGTAGGTCTCGCCGGCGTAGTCCAGCTGGCCATAGGCCACTTTGTCGAAGCGGTCAGCCAGGGCCTCGATGCGCGGCAGCACTTCCTCGTCATAGCGGCGCAGGCGCTGCTGGCGGCCGCGCCACTGCTCCCGCTCCGCCGTGCCCCACGGCTGGCCAGGGGTTCCGACGGGGTAGAAAGCGGCAGTGGACATGGCAGATCTCGGCAGTCAGGAAGCAATCGCCCACTCTAGCACCGCCCTCCGCCGCCGTTCATCCGCAACCCTCCAAAGGTGCATTCCATTGGCGAATGGAATCAGCAATAATTCTCATTTACGACCCTTCCGCGCCCGCCTCCATGCCCTTCCGAATCCTGCCCCCGGCCCGCCTGCCCCTGGCCGCCGCCCTCACCCTGTGCCTGTCCGCCACCGCCTTCGCGCAGGACAGTGCCACCACCTTGGACAGCATCCAGGTCTCCGGCAGCTGGCTGGGCACCGGCCTGCACGACAGCGTGAAGAGCTTTGCCGGCGCGCGCACCGTGGTCGACCGCCAGCGCATCGACGCCAGCGGCGCGGCCAGCATCGGCGATGCCATGCGCCGCATCCCGGGCGTGCAGGTCACCGACAACTCCGGCACCGCCGGCAGCTCGGTCTCGCTGAACATCGGCGTGCGCGGCCTGACCGGCCGTTACTCGCCGCGCTCGACCGTGCTGCTTGACGGCGTGCCGCTGGCGGTGGCGCCGTATGGCCAGCCGCAGCTGTCGTTCGCCCCGACCAGCCTGTCCAACATCGAGTCCATCGACGTGGTGCGCGGCGGCGGTGCCGTGCGTTACGGGCCGCAGAACGTCGGCGGCATCATCAACTTCAGCACCCGCGCCATCCCCACCGAGGCCGGCCTGCATGGTGAAGCGGGCGTGCGCTACAGCGCCAACGACCACGGTGGCGGCGACAGCACCCAGTACAACGCCTTCCTCGGCGGCACCGCCGACAACGGCCTGGGCATGGCCCTGCTGTATTCCGGCCAGGACGGCCGCGGCTGGCGCCAGGGCAGCGATGACCGCTTCGACGACCTGGCCCTGAAGTTCGCCTATGCCATCGACGAACAGCAGGAGCTACGCGCCAAGCTGTCCTACTACGATGTGCGCTCGCTGACCCCGGGCGGCCTGACCCGCGCCCAGTACGAGGCCGATCCGTTCCAGAACACCCGGCCCACCGATTTCTGGAAGGGCCACCGCACCGGCATCGACCTGGGCTACACCAACACCCTGTCGGCCGACAGCGAGTTCGAGGTGCTGGCCTATTACAACGAGAGCAACCGCGCCAGCTCGCTGATCAACGCCGCCAACACCCAGCTGACCGTGCAGCCGCGCGACTACCGCGTGCTCGGCATCGAGCCGCGCTACACCCAGCGCCTGCGCTGGGGCAGCACCGTACATGACATCACCGCCGGCTACCGCTTCCTGCGCGAGCGTGGCAACGACCGCAGCTACACCGTGGTCCGCCGCACCGGCGTGGAAAGTGCGATCACCCGCTTCGACAACGCCACCGACGCGCATGCGTTCTACGTGGACGACCGCATCGCCGTCGGCCAGTGGCGCATCACCCCGGGCGTGCGCATGGAATGGATCGACATGGACCGCCGCCAGGCCGGTGGCGGCGCCACCTTCAGCAGCCGCAACGACAAGGCGCTGCCGTCGATCAACATCGCCTACCTGCTGACCCCGCAGCTGACCGTGTTCGGCAACTACACCACCTCGTTCGGGCCGGTGCAGAACATCCAGCTGAACTCGCAGACCGCCAGCAACCCGCTGAACCCGGAAGTGGCCAAGACCACCGAACTGGGTGCGCGCTGGCAGGACGGCGCCCTGCGCGCGGAAGTGACCGTGTTCAAGATGCGCTTCGACAACCAGATCCAGCAGGTGCCGGGCATCACCCCGCCAACCTTCCAGAACATCGGCGCCACCGACCACAAGGGCGTGGAAAGCGCGCTGGAGTACCGTTTCGCCGAGGACAGCGCGCTGGCCGGCCTGGAGCTGTACGCCAACTACACCTGGACCAAGGCCATCCAGCAGTCCGGCGACAACCGCGGCCTGGACGTGCCGTTCTACTCGCGTGACACCGACAGCATCGGCGCCCGCTACGCCATTGCCGCCTGGACGTTCAACGTCTCCAGCACGCACCAGAGCGGGCAGTTCTCCGATGCCGCCAACACCTGGGCCGAGAGCGCCGATGCGCGCGTGGGCCGGGTGCCGGGCGTGCGCCTGTTGAACGCGCAGGTGGCCTGGCAGGTGCCGGGCCTGGGTGACAGCGAGATCGCGCTGGGCGTGAACAACCTGGCCGACAAGCGCTGGTACACCCGCAATGTCGACGGCAACGCCGGGCGCATGGTGGCCGCGCCGCGCACCTTCTACGTGCAGGGCCGCTACCGCTTCTAAGCCCCCCAGCCGCCCGATGCGGTGAGGGCAGCGATCACGGTGGCGGCGTATCATGCCGCCACCATGTCCTCCCACGCTTCGCCATCACGCCTGCATCTGGCGTTCCAGGGCCTGCGCCTGCGCCTGCGCGGCAGCGACCTGTGGTTCATCGCCCTCGCCCTGGTGGTCGGGCTGCTCGCCGGCGGCCTGACCCTGCTGCAATCGGGCATCGCACGCTGGCTCCAGGCCGCGCTGTACGGCCTGGATGAAGGCATCCGGCTGAGCTCCCTGCCCTCGCTGCCGTGGACCGCCCTGCTGGTGCTGCCACTGGGCGGCCTGCTGGTCGGCCTGGTCGCCCTGGCCGCCACCCGCCTCAAGCGCCCCCTGCTCGATGCCGTGGAAGCCAACGCCCTGCACGGCGGCCGCATGTCGATGCGCGACAACCTGATCGTGCTGACCCAGACCCTGATCTCCAACGGCTGCGGCGCCTCGGTCGGACTGGAGGCGTCGTACACGCAGATGGGCGCTGGCAGCGGCTCGCAGCTGGGCCGGGTGATGCGCCTGCGCCGCAACGACGTGCGCATCCTGGTCGGGGCCGGCTCGGCCGGTGCCATCGCCGCCGCCTTCGGCGCACCGCTGGCCGGTGCCTTCTATGCCTTCGAGATCGTCATCGGCGCCTACACGCCGGCCGCGCTGGCCCCGGTGGCCGTGGCCGCGCTGGCCGGCGCGTTCGTGGCCGACCAGGCCGGCATCGACGCCTACCTGCTGCCGGCCGCGTCCACCATCGACGTGCGCGCCGCCGACTACGCCATCTACGGCCTGCTCGGCTGCTGCTGCGCGATGGTCGGCATCCTGGTGATGCGGCTGATCGCCTCGATCGAGGGCACGGTCAAGCGCAGCCCGCTGCCGCTGTGGGGCCGGCCGGTGCTGGGTGGACTGCTGCTGATTCCGCTGGCGATGGCCAGCCCGCAGGTGCTGTCCTCCGGCCACGGCGCCCTGCACCTGGACCTGACCACCCACCTGCCGCTGATCTGGATCGGCGCCCTGCTGACCCTCAAGTGCCTGGCCTCCGGCATCTCGCTGGGCTTCGGCTTCCGTGGCGGCCTGTTCTTCGCCTCGCTGTTCATGGGCACGCTGGTAGGCGCGCTGTTTGCCGGCCTGCTGGCAATGGCCACCGGCGTGCCGGTGATCGATGCCACCTCGGCCGCGCTCGCCGGCATGGCCGCACTCGCCGCCGCCGTGGTCGGCGCACCGATGACCATGGCCATGCTGGTGCTGGAAGGCACCCACGACTTCCTGCTGACCAGTGTGGTGATGAGCGCGGTGCTGGTGTCCAGCACCCTGGTGCGGCAGTGGTTCGGCTACTCGTTCTCGACCTGGCGCATGCACCTGCGCGGCGAGACCATCAAGAGCGCACGCGACGTGGGCTGGGTGCAGAACCTCAATGCCGGGCGGATGATGCGCAAGGGCGTGGCCACCGCACCGGCCGACCTGGACACGGCCTCGTTCCGCCAGCGCTTCCCGCTGGGCTCCGGCGGCCGCGTGATCCTGGTGGACAGCGAAGGCCACTACGCCGGCATCGTGCAGATCCCGCGCATGTACGGCGACGGCGTGAAGCCGGATGCGGTGGTGGGCGACTACGCCGAGAACCGCGACGTCGCGCTGGCCGCCAACGCCAACGTGGTGGCGGTGATGCAGCGCTTCGACCAGACCCAGGCCGACGAACTGGCGGTGGTGGCCAGCGATGGCCAGGTGCTGGGCGTAGTTTCCGAAGCCTTCGTACGCAAGCGCTACGCCGAGGAGCTGGACAAGCGCCAGCGCGAACTGATGGGCGAGCGCGTCGAAGACAGCGATTGACCTTCATCCACGCATGGCGTGGATGGCAGAACCCGCGACCGCTACAGCGCTTCGCCGGCGTCGGCCAGGCGTGATTCGATCAATGCGTACCACTGCTGCAGCGTGTCGATCAGCATGTCCAACTCTGCGTCGGCACGTTGCGCGCGCCCGCTGCGCAGGCAGGCCTGGGCGTCCTGCAGCTGGGTGAGGAACCCGGCCACGGTGTCGGCCTGCAGGATCAGGCCCGGCAGGCGCCGGCCGGGAATGCGCACCACCGAATGGTTGCCGAGCTGGCCATACACGCTGACTGTGGTTTCCGTCTTCATGGACAAGGGCAGGAATTGGGCATTCATCGCGCGCACCATGGAAAAAACCTGGCCCGCCGGCGGACGGAGATGACGGGGGAGACGCATCCACGCCGGCCGGCGGATCAGGGGGGAAACACGGGCGCCGGCAGGGCCGGCGAGGCACTCAGTCGCGCCGGGCGGTGCCGGCGATCTGCACGCGGCGGTTCGGGGCCAGGCACGCGATCAGTTCGCGCTGGTTCTGCTGCGTGCACTGCACGAGGGGGTCGGCGGCGCCGCGACCTTCCGCGCTGATGGTCTGTGCAGGTACCCCGCCCTGCACCAGCGCCACCCGCACCGACTCGGCACGTCGCTGCGACAGCCGCTGGTTGTAGTCGGCGCCGCCGATACGATCGGTGTAGCCGACCACCTGGATCGACTGCACCTGGCTGGCTTCACGCACCTGTGCAAGCACGCCCTGCACCGCCGACTGGCCGGCCTGGCTGAGCACGTCGCTGTCGAAGCCGAACAGCGCATCGGCCGACAGGCGCAGCGGCTGGGCCGGCAACGGTGCCGGTGCCGCGGCCACCGGCGGCGGCGCAGGTGGATCCAGCACGGCCGCACAGGCCTGCGGCTTCCAGTGCCCGGCCTGGGCGATGCCCTTGCCATCGAACTGCACCTGGAACTGGCAGGTGAAGTACTCCGCGCCCTGGGCGGTGCGGAAGTTGAACAGGTAATTCCACTGGCGCACGCCCCACATGCCTTCGTTGAAGTGCGGCGTGCCGAGCAGCGCGTACAGCTGGCGCTTGCTCATGCCGGGGGCGAAACGGCGCAGGTCTGCGACGTCGGGATAGGTGCCTTCCTTAAGCGATGCCTTGCTGGCTTCGGGGAAGCTGACCAGCGTGTCGGCGGCCGGCGCGTCGCCGGCGGGTGCAGTGCTGCGGCAACCGGCCAGCAGGCCGGCGGCCAGGACCAGGATGAGCGACGCGGCGAACGGACCGGGCCGCGAGGTGTGTTGGAACGTCATTGGGATTCCCCCTGTCGATGTGGTGGGCGCGGCCGGGCTGACGGGCAGCCCGGCCCGGGCACTTACCACTGGATGCCGGCGCCGACGGCTACGCCGGCTTCGCCACGGGTGTTGGTCGAACCGCTGAACTTGTAGATCCAGCGCCCGCCTTCGGAGACACCGGAAATGCCCAGGGCCATGCCGGATTCGCCGTTGTAGCTGCCCGCCGCGAACGAGGCCATGCTGCGGCCCGCTTCACTGGGCTGCGGCAGCGCTGCGGTGGCCATCGCCGAGGCAATGCCGGCCGAGGCGCGGTTGTCGGTCTTGCGCAGTTCGCGCTCGAAGCCGCCCATGCGCTCGTCGGTGTAGGCCTTGGACCAGTCCAGGGTCTGCGACATGCCGGCGCGCAGCTGGTCGACGTTGACCGCGTCGGTGCCCGCCGTACCGGCCGCAACGTTGCGCACCGTGGTCGGCCCGCTGGTGGTGCTGCCGAGGGTGACGCTGTTGTAGTTGGTATCGCCGTTGGTGGTGGTGTCATAGCGCAGCGTGCCCTGCTGCGAGGCCTGCAGCTGGCGCACGTTGACCGCGTCGGTGGCCTGGGTACCGTCGGCCACGTTGACCACCTGGCGCTCGGCACCGGCGGCGCCGACCGACACGGTGTTGGCACGGTCGGCGACGGAGCCGGCGCCCAGTGCCACCGAGTTGTCGGCCTGCGCCTGTGCACCGTTGCCCAGTGCGGTGGAGTTGGACCCGGCGGCGGTGGAACCCGCACCACCGGCGGCGGAGTTGGCACCGGTCGCGGCCGGATCGGCCAGGTTGTTGCTGTTGTTGGCGCGGAAGCTGCCGGCCACGTTGGTGATGTTCTGGATCTTCTGGTCGGTATAGGCCTTGGACTGGTCGATGGCGTAGTTCACGCCGTTGTTCAGCTGGCCAACGTTGGTCGCATCGTGGTCATCGGAGCCATCGGCCACGTTGGTGATCTTGCGCTCGGCACCGCTGCTGCCCACCGACACCTCACCGGCCGAGTTGCTGGCACCGGCCTCGCCGTACGCACCGGTGTAGCCGGTCTGCGCGCCGACGCTGGCGACCGAGCCGCTGCCCAGGGCCACGCTGTTGTCGGCGCTGGCGCTGGCGCCGTTGCCGACCGCCACGCTGGAGGCACCGGCCGCGCTGGCCTGCGGGCCGACCGCCACGGCTTCATCGCCGGTCGCGGTGGCGGCGGCAGCGGCCGAATTGACCGCCAGGTAGGGGCTGGCGCTGCCGTTGAGGATGCGCTGGTTGAGGGTGCGCAGCGAACCATCGACCGCCGAGAACGCAGCGGTGACGTTGCTGTAGTCGTTGAGCGAGATGCTGCCGTCGGTGGCGATGCTGGAAATGCTGAAGGACGGTGCGGTCCACTGCGAGGTGGCGCCATCGTAGGTGGTGCTGCCGCCGAAGTAGTTGGCGATGGTGGCATGGGTGGCGAACAGCTGGTCGCCGGTGATGGCATCGCTGCTGCCCGCCTGGATGCTGCCGGCCGCCACGTTGGTCAGCCGCACCGCTGCGCCGCCGGTTCCGCTGAGGGTGACCGAATCCATCATGTCGCCGTTTGCATCCACATCGTATTTCACTGCGCGCATGTCCAGTTCGTCGGTCTGGTCGACCACGTTGGCCAGCGAGTTGCTCACCGCATCGAAGGCACTGCCCACGTCGTTGTAGCTGCCCTGGCTGATGGTGCCGTTGGCGGCCACGTTGTTGATGGTGTAGGTGGGCGCGGTGACCACGCCGTTGGCATCGAGCGCTGCGCCGCCGCCCAGATGGGTGGCCACGGTCTGGTTGGCGGCGAACAGCTGCGCACCGTTGATGGCCTCGCTGCTGAGCGCGCTGACCTCGCCTGGGCCCAGGTTGCGCAGGGTGGTGGCGGTACCGCCCTGGCCCAGCGTGGCGCTGGCGTAGTCCACGCTGCCATCGGCGTTGAGGTCGTAGCGCAGCGCGCCCTCCTCCGATGCCTGCAGCTGGCCCAGGTTGACCGCATCGGTCGCCTCGGTGGCCGCGGCCACGTGGGTGACCTGCCGTTCCGCACCGGCGGCGCCCACGGAGACGGTGTTGTCACGGTCGGCAAGGCTGCCTGCGCCGACGGCGATGCTGTTGGCGGCGGTGGCCTGCGCGTTGCTGCCCACGGCGATGGAGTCGGCGCCGGTGGCCACGGCTTCCACGCCGGTGGAGTTCACCCGCAGGTACTTGGTGCCGCCGTTGCGGATGTCGTTGATCTGCGTGTTGAGGTTGACCAGCGAACCATCGACCGCGTCGAAGGCATCGGTGGCGTTCTCGTAGGCGCCCTGCGCGATGGCGCCGTCATCGGAGATGGTGCTGATCTCGAACAACGGCGCGGTGAAGGCACCGGTGGCCGGATCGAAGGCGGTGCGGCCGCCGAAGAAGCGCGTGATCGCATCGTTGCTGGTGAACAGCTGGCTGCCGTTGACCGCTTCGGTGCTGCCGGCGCTGATCGCGCCCGCCGCCAGGTTGGACAGCGTGGTGGTGCCGGTGCCGTTGCCCAGGGTGACGCGCCGGTAATCCGGATCACCGGCTTCGTCGAGGTCGTAGGTGACGGCGACGTCGCCCAGCGCATCGATCTGGCTGATCGCGCCCCGCAGCTGCGCGACGTTGACCGCATCCGTGTTGGCACTACCAGCCGCCAGGTTGGTGATCTGCCGCTCGCCACCGTCGGCACTGCCCACCGACACTTCACCGGCGGACACCTGCGCAGCGGTCAGGCCATACGCGCTGTAGCTGGCCTGCGCGCCGCGCAGTGCGGCCGAACGGTAGCCCAGTGCCACCGAGTTGGCCTGGTCGGAGGTGGCCTCGGCACCGAGCAGGGTCTGCCCGTTGGCGGTGCCGACGGCGCTGTCGCCGACGATCACCGAATGACCCATGCGCGCGGCGTAGTCGGCGGTGGGCACGCCAGTGGGGTTGGTCGGATCGTTGGTACCGTTGCCAGGGAAGGCGATGTTGGCATCGACCTGCGGCAGTTCGTGGCGTGCGTTGGCACCGATCACTACTTCGCGCGAGCCATTGGCATAGGCGCCGTCGCCCATCAGCACCTGGTAGTCCTGCGCGGCGTTGACCGCCCAGCAGGAGATGTCGGCCAGGCCGATATCCAGGCACTTGGCCGCCCAGTCAGGCGACTGCCCCGGCAGCAGCAGGCCGAGCAGGCCGCCCGGGTTGCCGTTGTTGATGTTGTAGATGTAGCTGTCCGACGTGACGCCGCCGATCAGGGTGAGGTGCGAGCTGCCACCGGTGACCGCACCGCCCAGGCCATTCAGCGTGGTGCCGACCGGGGTGGCGTTGACCACCGGAATGCCCAGCACGTTGACCGTCGAATAGGTCTGCATGACATTGGCGGTGCTGACATTGAGGTTACCGTTGGTCAGGTAGCCGGTGCCACCGAACAGGCTGGCGGTGGTCGGGCCGATCAATGCGCCCAGACCGCCGACCAGGCCGCCGGTGCCGATGATCAGGCCGGCATTGGGATCGGCCGCGGCGGGTGCCTTCGGGCTGTCCGGCGGGATCGCCGACGGCTGGGTCAGGCCGAGCCCACCCAGGGTGTTGCCGAGCAGGCCACCCACGGCACCGCCGAGGTTGCCGACCGTGCCGTTGAGATCGCCGTTGACCAGGCTGCCGACGGCGCCGCCGACACCCTCCAGCGCACTGCCGACGCCGGTGAGCAGGCCGCCCAGGCCCAGCGAACTGGTCTGTGCGCCCACCACCGAGGTGCCGGCCAGCTTCAGGTTGCGGTCGGCGATGACGGCTTCACCATCAGGACCGAGCACGCGCACCTTGCCCGCGACGGAGCCATCGAGCCCGGCGGTCAGTGCACGATCCTCGGTTTCACCCGGCAGCTCTTCCTTCGCCGGCAGCGTGGCCGCCACCGTCGCGCCAACCTGGCCCTGGCCTTCAATGGCATGGCCGGCCAGCGCCAGCTTCGCATCGACCTGGCCATCGACCGCGGCCTTCAGGCCGGACAGCGAAGTGGTCGGCGTCGCCGCACCATTGGCGGCAACGGCGGCCTTGGTATCGAGACTGGCAACCTGCGTACCGGCCACGCCCACCTCCGCCTTGGCGGCGGCGGTGGTGGACAATGCCAGCGGTGCCTGTGCCTGCGGCGCCAGCTGCGCACCGAGCGCGGTGTCGACACGGGTGCTGCTGCCCAGCCCGACCGAAGCGCGCACATCGGCGGCCACGGCCGGTGCAGCCACCTGCTGCGGCGTGTTGCCCGCGCCCAGCGACACCTTGACGGTGGCCGGCAGCACATCGCGCACGACCGGCAGGCCGGTGGTGCTCAGCTGCAGGCCGATGCGCGCATCGGTACTGATGGCCGGGCTGGTCTGTGCCTGGCGCGCAGCGGCGGCGAGGGCCGCTTCCGCATCCACCTTGACCGGCATGGTCTGGGTGTACTTGGCAGCCAGAGCCTGCAGGTCGCGCAGCGACTGGTTGGCTTCACTGGCGGCAGCGGTGCCGCTGGCAAGAACGCCCAGCAGCGCCAGGGCCAATGCACTGGGCACCAGCAGTTTCGATTGCGGATCGCGGAGCGTGGTCGCTCCACCATCGCCGGTGGCCAGTTCCGAGGCCACAACAAGAGCATTGAGCTGGCGGTTCCATACACGCCGGTAAATGCGGTTCATGAGCACTTCCCCCGTTGACGAACGACTTGAAATCCAGTGGGCATGCCGGTTGGCACGTGACTGATATTTCAGCGTCTTCAACGTGGGTGGGGCACTTCATTCCGGCAGGGCAATCGCGCATTCCGGCAAAGCCACGGGCGGATTCGGCAGGCGGATATGCAGATTCGGCAGCGCGCCTGTTTCAGGCCGGTTGGCCCATCTGTGCCGGCGAGCGCATCAACGTGTCGCGCGGCAGTTCGCCGAACACCTTGCGGTAGTTGTCGGCAAAGCGGGAGAGATCCCACAGGCCGCAACTGAGTGCGATGGCCTTGACCGAGCGGCGGCTGGAGTCCGCCATCGACAGGCTGCGGCAGGCGGCGCACAGCCGTAGCATCGACAGGTAGCGGTTGGGCGACACGCCGAACAGGTCTTCGAACGCGTAGCGCAGGCCACGTTCGCTGACCCCGGCCGCATCGCAGATTTCATTCATATAGATGTTGCGCCGCAGGTTGAGGCGCATGAAGTTCTCGGCGCGCTGCGCGATGAGGTAGTGCGTCCGCCGCGCGCGGGTGAAGCCGGGGCGATCGGCAGGCCCGGCCGCCAGCAGCGCCTGGATGTGTTCGTGCAGCAGGCGGTCGGTCTCTTCCGGCTGCAGTGCCGCACCCTGCCCCAGTTGCGCGTGCAGCTGCAGGTAATGGTTGGCCAGCGCCTTGCTGTCGATGGGCAGCTGCACCAGGCTCAGCGCCTGGCCCGCCGGTGGCGTGCTGCGCAGGCTCAGCTCGGTGAGTTTGCGCTGCACCCGCGCCACCGGCAGCAGCATGACGGTGATCTGGGTGCCGGCGCTGAGCGTGAACTCACTGATGCCTTCGGGCAGCACCGTGAACGACATGCCCGCCACCATCGGCACGCCGTGGCACCAGCTCTGCACTTCATCGGTGGCATGCACGAAGCCGAGCATCGCCCAGTCCGGCGGCAGCATGAAGCGCCCACGGCAATGGAAGCCGCAGGTGATGCTGCAGAACAGCGCTTCATCGTGCACCCGCGAAGAGAAGGCAGCCTTGGGCCCGTTGCCGTCGAGCAGCAGCAGTTCCAGATCACAGACGCGAAGCACACCGCTCAGCGTCGCCAGGTCGATCGACCGGAGTTCGCCGTCGTCGAGCTGGCCGCCTTCGATATCGCCCACCCCACCTTCCATGACAGTGTCGTCCCCCATGAGTCCGTATCCGCCGCCCCCACTGCCTTACAGGGCGCGCGCCGCAATCCATTCATCGTGCCGTAGCGAGCCCTGCCTGCATTGCCGCCGGGTGCCACGGGTACGTTTCGATTGCGTTGAAGTATTGCGTGTAAATGAGCGTCCGTAAACAGTGATGCATTACGTAGACGGTTAATGTTCAATGTTTCGAAATGTGTACGCCACTGGCACGGAACTCGCATGCCGCAAGGCCTTGCAGCCATTTACTCGATCCAAATGAACGGATATGTCGGGTAACGGATTTCCTTCACGGCAGCGGCCCGGATATTTCACGTGAAAATCGCACTCTGCCGAATTTGCATATTGATTGCGCTTGCGGCACCACGCCATTCGGGCAAAAGTCGAACCCATGGTGATCCGGCCCAGGCATCGGCCTCACCCAGGGGGAAACATGCACATGCACGCCATCCGCACACTGCCGACCCGCGACATGACGCCGCGCGATGGCGCTCGTGTGCAGGCTGCCTCCCGGGGACAGGGATCACGTTGATTGACCATGGCGGGACTGTCCCGCCATGTCCCCCTGCCAGGACGGCGGGGGTCCATGGATGGACCCGGCGGAGCCGGGCGCCCATTCAACCTGGGTAATACACGTAAACCTGACTGGTATAGGGAGACAACCGTCATGAACGCATCGATCCGCAAGTTCCTCAACGAAGAAGACGGCGTGACCGCGCTGGAATATGGCCTGCTGGCAGCGGTTATTGCCGGCGTGATCATCGCCATCGGCGGCAAGGAGATCACCGACTTCTTCCAGAAACTCTTCTCGAACCTGACCGATCTGGCTGACAAGGCCGCAGGCGTCGGCGCCGGCGGGTAACTCGCCGCCACGGTCCGCACGCGGCCCACGCGGCCGCGGCTGCGGATCGCTGAAAGAACTGAAAGTGCTGAAACAGAAACGGTCCATTGATGGACGCTGAGGGTGTGGGATGACGTTACTGGGGCTGTTGGCCATGGGTTTGAGCCTGCGCATCGCGATCAGCGATCTGTATGCCCGCCGTGTCCCCAATGCCTGGCTGGTCGGAGCGTGCGCGCTTGCCCTCCCGTTGATTGTCGCCGGTCAGTTTTCCGGCCCACACCTGCCATGGTGGGGGCACCTGCTGGGCGCCGCGCTGGGGCTGGCATCGCTGCTGCCTTTCTACGCGCTCGGCTGGATGGGTGCCGGTGACGTCAAGTTCTTCGCCGTGCTGGGGTTGCTGCTGGGCTGGAACGCCCTGCTGCCGATCTGGATCGCCGCAAGCCTGGTGGCAGGCCTGCACGCGGTGCTGGTGATCAGCACGCGACGGGTGATGCCTTGGGTATCGCCACGCCTGCAACTGCACTGCACGCGATGGAGCGCACACTGGCAGGCGCGCCCGGCCATCAAGGACATGCACCTCGCCCGCCAGGGACGCCAGGGCATCCCCTACGCCGCTTATCTCGCCTTCGCCGCCATCGGCTGGGTCGCGGCCTCGACCCAGGGAGTACTGCCATGAAGACGATCCGATCCCAACGCGGCGTCATCACCATCGAGTACGCACTGATGATGATGCTCGGCTTCCTTCCGCTGCTGATGCTCACCTTTTCCGGCGTGATGATCATGGCCGCGCAGCAGACGCTGGCGACCGCATCGGCCGAAGGCGCGCGCGCATCCCTGCGCTTCGGCAGCACCGCCGAACGTCGCGTCGCCGCATGCTCGGCCGCACGCCGCTCGATGCAATGGCTGCTGCGCTTCTCGGGCCAGGAGCCGGACTGCAGCGCGGCCGGCAGCAGCGGCGCCATCGTGGTCTCGCCGCCGGCGGCGTGCAGCGGCCTGGCCAGCGCGCAGTGCGTGACCGTCACGGTCAGCTACGACTATTCAAGCCACCCCTTCCTTCCCGGCACCGGCACGCTGTACGGCTGGGTGATGAAGGCCCCGATCCGCAGCGTTGCGGTCGCCCAGCTCGATCTCGGCAGCAACTGACGATCGGTTTCAGGAGATGGTTCCATGCTCAAGTTGACCCGCATCGCCGCCGTCGCACTGATCGCCCTGGCCGCGCTGCTTGCGGTGGTGGCGTTCATGGTGGGGCGCAAGCCCGCCACCACGGCGACCGCGCCCATGGCGGCCTCGACCACCGACGCACGCACCATCACCGTGGTGGAAGCCGTGGCACGACTGCCGGCCGGCGAACCGATCCGCGCCGATGGCGTACGCCTGGCGCAACGCACCAGCGCCGAACCGGGCGCCTCGTCCGACCTGGCCGCGGTGCTCGGCAAGGTGCCGGTGCAGGACATCGCCGAGGGCACCACGGTCAGCCGTGGCCTGCTGGCGCAGGGTTTCTCGCTGCAGCTTCGCCCCGGCGAGCGCGCGTTGGCGGTGCCGGTCGATGAGCTGGTGGGTGCGGGCAACCGCATCCTGCCGGGCGATTTCGTCGATGTCTTCCTCAACCTGCGCAGCGCCAACAACAGCACGAACGGCAAGCCGGAACCGGCGCAGACCCGCCTGCTGCTGTCCCGCCTGCGCGTGCTCAGCTACGGCCAGCAGGACATCGCCGTGGACACGGCCCAGGCCGGCACGGAAAACAGCGGCAGCGCGCAGGGCGACGACCCGCGAGCCGACGACATCACCGGCAGCGCCAGCACGGGCAGCCGCAGCGACACCGCCCAGCCTGCACGCAGCGCGGTGCTGGCGGTGCCGGTGGACGAAGCCAACCGCCTGCTGCTGGGCGCGCAGCAGGGCAAGCTGTTCCTGGCGCTGCGCAACCCCGCCGATGCCGGCCTGCCCGACATTGCCCTGTTCCCGCAGGCACGCGGCGTGCTGGATCCGCTGCGCGGCCTCGACAGCGAACAACAGGAAGCGCTGCAGCGCCCCGAGAACAATGCCTACGCCGGCATCGACGGCGATGGCCTGGCCGGCGGCGCAGCCCGACCGCGGCCGGTGGCCGAGACGACGACGCGCCCGGCCGCACCGCGCCGCGCCGCCGCGCGCCCGGCCGGCATCGAGATCATCCGTGGCGACAGTGCAGCCCCCCGCGGTTCCCTTTGACCTGCCCCGAGACCTTCCATGACCGTACATCGCCCGCATCCCCGCCCGACCGCCCGCCAACGCTGGCTGGCCCTGCTGCTGGTGCTGCTGGCGCCCGGCACGGGCGTGGCGGCAGATGAGCTGGTGCTGCAGGCCCGCGAGCAGCGTCCGTGGACGCTGCCGGCCGATCTCGAACGGGTGGCGATCGCCGATCCGGGCGTGGCCGACGTGGTGATGCTGCGCGGCCAGCGCCAGGCACTGCTGGTCGGCAAGGCGCCCGGCACCACCACCCTGCTGCTGTGGCACAAGAAGCAGGGCGAGCCGCAGCGCCTGCAGGTGCGCGTACAGAGCGCCGTGCAGGGCGCCGCGGATGCCGGCCGCAACGGCCTGGTGTTCACCCAGCAGGACCAGCAGGGACTGCTGCAGGGAAGCAGCGACAGCATGCTGACCCACATGCAGGAGCAGAAGACCGCGGCCATGGCCCTGGGCAAGGACGGCATGCTGGCCGACGCCTCCACCATCGCCAGTGGCGGCGTGGTGCAGGTGGAAGTGAAGGTGGTCGAGTTCAACAAGACCGCACTGAAGCAGATCGGCATCAGCTTCCAGAACCGCAACGGTGGCTTCGCCTACGGCTTCGCCCGCCCCGGCGGCATCCTGCCGGGCAACACCGGCGTGTTGCCGGGAATGGCGGAAGGCGGCAGCAGCAATGAAGCAGAGTCGCCGATCTCCTCCGCGTTCCGGCTGGTGTTCGGCTCGACCAAGGGCCTGTGGAATGCCGACGTCGACCTGCTGCAGAGCAATGGCATGGCCCGCGTCCTGGCCGAGCCGACCCTGGTTGCACTGTCCGGCCAGAGCGCGAGCTTCCTGGCCGGCGGCGAGCTGCCGATCCTCGAACCGCAGGGCCTGGGCACCACCACCGTCACCTACAAGCCCTTCGGCATCGGCCTGACCGTCACCCCCACCGTGCTGTCGGCCAACCGCATCGCACTGAAGGTGGCGCCCGAAGCCAGCGACCTCGACTACACCAACGCCATCGCCCTCAATGGCGTGCAGATCCCCTCGATCAGCACGCGCCGCGCCGACACCACGGTCGAGCTGGGCGACGGCGAGAGCTTCGTCATCGGCGGCCTGGTCAGTTCAACGGTGGCCTCCACGGTGAACAAGATCCCGATGCTGGGCGACCTGCCGATCATCGGTTCTTTCTTCCGCAACCTCGACTACAAGCGCCAGGACAAGGAGCTGGTGATCATCGTCACCCCGCGCCTGGTGCAGCCGCTGGCCCGCAACACCGAACTGCCGCTGCCCGGCGACCGCGAGTCGCGCCCGCACATGCCCGAATGGGGTGCGTGGCTGCTGGGCCCGGTCAGCCAGGACCCGGTGCCAGGCTTCTCGCGCTGACCTGATGCTGCCGACCCCACGCCCATGCCCTACGCCACCGCCCAGCCACTGCATGCCACGGGACCAGCGATGAACCTGGTCCTGTACGGCATTGATCGTGAACTGCTGCCGCGGCTGGCGCTGCGGCTGCCGGCATCGGCGGTGCTGCACTGGCAGGACAGCACGCAGCCGACCTCGGCACAGGACCTGCAGCGGGGCGCCAACAGCCTGGTGCTGCTCGACTTCCGCCCGGAGTACGCAGCGTCTTCGACCGTGCTGGCCGAGCAGCTGCAGCAGACCCAGCCCGACCTGAACCTGATGGCGGTGGGTGCCACCGGCACCGGCCAGGTGGAAGGCGTGGTGATGGCCCTGCGCGCCGGTCTGCGCGATGTGCTCGACCTGGACAGCGACAACGGCGCAATCGAGACCGCCCTGCGTCGGGCGCTCTCCCCGCGCACCGCCGCCGCCCCGCAACCGTCGCACCGCGCGCGGTTTGTGCTGCTGCTTGGCGTCCGCGCTGGCGTCGGCACCAGCACCCTGGCCGCACATCTGGCCGTGCTCGCCCAGCAGCGGCGCAGCCATGCGGGCGACGATGCCACGGGAACCGACGGCCTGCTGATGGAGCTGGCGCAGCCGGCGGGCGATCTCGCGCTGTACCTCAACCTCGACAGCCGCTTCCACTACGAAGATGCGCTGCGCAACGCCAGCCGCATCGACGCCACGCTCGCACGTACCGCAATGGCCCGGCACACCAGCGGCCTGGTCCTGCTCGACCGCGCCAGCGGCAGCGATGCGGTGCCGCCCTCCGATCCCGGCGCGCTGCTGCAGCGCCTGCGCGGGGTCTTCACCAGCGTGCTCTGCGATGCCGGCGGTTGCCCGCTGCGCCAGCTGCCGCCCCTGCTGCTGGAACAGGCCGACGAGATCTGGCTGGTGGCCGACACCGCCATCGCCACCCTGGTCTCGCTCGACCACGCCCTCAAGCACCTGAGCGGACAGCGTGAACGCGAAAGCCGGCTGCAGCTGGTGGTCAACCGTCATGACGAACACAGCGGCCTGACCCCCGAACAGATCGCACGCCGCTTCGAACTGCCGCTGCTGGCCACCCTGCCCGAGCGCCCGCGCGTGCGGGCCGCGGCCAGCCACGGCCATCTGCTGCTGCAGGATGCCCCGCGCGATCCGTACCTGCGCGCCCTCGCCCCGCTAGTGGCGCGGCTGGACCCGGCCGCCGGCCCGGCCCTGCCGCCCGGCCTGCGGGAAAGACTTGCCCTTGCCCTGGGTGGAACGCCATGGAAGACAAAGTGACCCTGTTTCCCAATGCCATGGCGCGCGCCGTGCTGCCTGACAACGCACCGGCCAGTCCGCCGTTCGTGCAGACCGAGCAGTACCAGAAGGTGCTGTCGGCCGCGCATGAGCGCCTGCTCAACAGCATCGAAGACGAGCGGATCGACATCGACTCCTGGGCGCCGGACACCATCGCGCGCTGGGTGCAGGTGCAGACCGTCAGCTTCATCCAGGAGTGGCGCATCCCCATCAACGAGGAGGAGATGCAGGCCGTCGCCCAGGGGCTGGTGAAGGAGCTCACCGGTTTCGGCCCGCTGGATGACCTGCTGCACGACCCGACGATCGAGGACATCCTGATCAACGGCTTCAAGGACGTGCATGTTTCGCAGGGGGGCGTGCTGCGGCGCGCGACCCAGCGCTTCACCGATGACACCCACCTGCTGCGCATCCTGCGCCGCATCCTGGCCCCGATCGGCCGCCGCCTGGACGACTCCAATCCGATGGTGGATGCGCGCCTGCCCAACGGCGGCCGCCTCAATGCCATCATCTCGCCGCTGGCCGTGGACGGGCCGATGGTGTCCATCCGCAAGTTCCGCAAGGATCCCTTCACCCCGGACGAGCTGCTGGCCAAGGGCACCTTCGACGCACCGATGCAGGCGCTGATCAAGGCCATGGTGCTGGGCCGCTGCAACATCCTGGTCTCCGGCGGCACCAGTTCGGGCAAGACCTCGCTGCTGAACGCGCTGACCAGCTACGTGCCGGAAACCGAGCGCGTCATCACCGTGGAAGACACCGCCGAGCTGTCGCTGAACCATCCGCACGTGGTGCGCCTGGAAAGCCGCGTGGGCGGTGCCGACGGCCATGGTGCGGTCGGCATCCGCGATCTGGTGCGCAACAGCCTGCGCATGCGCCCGGACCGCATCGTGGTCGGCGAGGTGCGTGGCGCCGAGGTGCTGGAAATGCTGCAGGCGATGAACACCGGCCATGACGGTTCGATGGCCACCATCCACGCCAACTCGCCGCGCGACTGCCTGTACCGCATCGAGATGCTGGCCGGCTTTGCCGGCTTCCAGGGCAGCGAGGACAGCCTGCGCCGGCAGATCGCCAGCGCGATCGACTTCATCGTGCAGATCGCGCGACTGCCCAGTGGCCGCCGCGTGCTGGTGTCGATCACCGAGATCACCGGGGTCAGCGACAACCTGATCACCACGCAGGAGATGTTCCGACACGAAGTGCAGGTGGACGCGAACGGCGCGGAGGTCAACCGCTGGATCGGCCTCGGCTTCCAGCCGCATTCGCGCAAGCTGGAGCCGTTCCGCCAGCAGCTGCGCGAGTCGCTGTACGGAGACTTCTGAGATGGGCACCGCCGCGCTCCTGCTGCTGAGCATCGTCGCCGTTCTGCTGGCTGCGGCCGTATGGCTGTGGGGCACCGCGCACGGCCGCGAGCAGCGCCAGGCCTCGTTGCAGCACGCCGAGCAGCAGCTCGGTCGCAGTGGCAGTACGCCGCTGCCGGCGGCTGATCCCGCGCGTGCCACGCCCGCAGCAGCCAAGCGCGCCCTGCCCTGGGATGCCTTCCTGCAGCGCGCCGGCCTGGAGCCGGGCTGGAAGCTCCCCCTGCTGCTGCTCGTGCCGGGCATCGCGCTTTCCGTCGTCGCCGTGCTGCGCCTGGGCACGCTGTGGATGTTCCCGCTCACGCTGGGCCTGTACCTGCTCGGCTGTGGGCTGTGGATCGTCCGCCGCACCACCCGCCTGCGTGCACGCCTGCTGCACCAGCTGCCGGATTTCCTCGACAACCTGGTGCGCCTGACCGCGCTCGGCAACAGCCTGCAGATGGCCTTCCAGACCGCAACGGTGCAGACCACTGCGCCGCTGCGCGGCATGCTCGACACCACCGTGCGCTACGCGCGCAGCGGCATGGACCTTGACCGTGCGCTGGGCCTGGCCGCGCAGCCCTACCAGATGGACGTGCTCAAGGTGCTTGCCGTGGTGATCGGCGTCAGCGTGCGCATCGGCGGACGGTCCGACCAGATCCTGCAGCGCATGGGCGATTTCATGCGCGACCTCGAGCAGGCCCAGCAGGAACTGGCGGCGACCACCTCGGAAACGAGGATGTCGGCTTGGGTGCTGGGCCTGCTGCCACCGGCCTGCGCCGTGCTGATGGCGATCAGCAGTCCCGATTTCTTCCAGCCCGTGCTGCACGACCCGCTGGGCCACAAGGTGCTGCTGATGGCCCTCGGCCTGGAGCTGGTCGGTGGATTCCTGCTGTATCGACTGGCGCGCTCGCTATGACCACGCATCTGTACCCGGGAGACCTGCGATGAGCGCCGCCACCTGGTGGATGCTGGCCCTGCTGGTGCTGGCCGCAGGCGTGGCCCTGCTCGGCCTCGGTGGCTGGGTGCGTGGCAACCGCGAAGCGCGCACCTCCGCGACCCTGCAGACCGCACTGCGCCCGCGTGACGCCGCACCGCCGGAGCCCGCGCCTGCGCGCGACTCCTTCGGCTGGCTGCAGCAGCTCGGGCAGGTGTTTGCCGGTGGCCGCCTGGAAGCCGCGCTGCTGGCCAATGAGGACCGGCTGCTGCTCGACCTCGCCGGCTGGAACACGCGACGTGGCACCGCCATCTACCTCGCCCTGCGCCTGATGCTCGCGGTGCTGGTGCTGGTGGCCGCACTGGCAATGAGTGATGCCACCGGCGTGTCACGCCTGATGGTGGTCATCGCTGCGCTGGCGGCGGGACTGCTGCTGCCGAAGTTCGCGCTGTCCAGCTGGGTGAAGCGGCGGCGCCGCGCGGTATCCAACGAACTGCCGCTGCTGATCGACCTGCTGCGCCTGCTGCAGGGCGTGGGCTTCAGCATGGACCAGAGCCTGCAGACGCTGGGTGACAAGCTGCGCGATGCGCTGCCCGTGCTGGGCCGCGAGATCCAGGAAGCAAACACCGCCTATTCGCTCGGCCGCACACGCGCGCAATCGCTGCGCCGCCTCAGTGAAGTCTATGGTGATGACGACCTGTCCAGCCTCGTGCAGCTGATCCTGCAGGTGCATGCGCATGGCGGCGCGGTGCAGGAACCGCTGCGGCAGTTCAGCGCGCGCCTGCGCGAACAGCGCCGCAACACGCTGAAGGAAAAGGTCGGAAAGCTCTCGGTGAAGATGACCGTGGTGATGATGCTGACCCTGCTGCCGGCACTGATGCTGGTGCTTGCCGGCCCTGCGCTGGTGGCGCTGGCCAATACCTTGACCAAGATGGGATGAACCTCATGCCTGCGCTTCGCCCCGCCTACCTGCTGTGCGCCCTGGCCGTGCTCGCCGGCTGCGCCTCGACCACCCCGGCCTATCGCCAAGGGCCCAGCCTTGCCGAGCCGACGCCGGCACCGCAGGACAGCCGCAACACCTACCTGGAACTGATCGCGCGCATGCAGCAGCAGGGCGCGTGGTTTGCCTCGCTGGCCCATGTCGATGCCTATCGGCAGCGCTTCGGCGATGCGCCCGCGTTGCGCCTGCTGCAGGCCGACGCTCTGCGCGAGACCGGCCAGGCCGACGCGGCCGCCGACATCTATCGCAGCCTCGATTCCGGCGCCCAGGCCGCCGCTGCCGCGCACGGCCTGGGCCTGATCGCAGCGCGCCGCAACGATGATGCCGCCAGCGAACTGGCGCTGGCGCGCGCTACCCGCCTGCAGCCGTTGAACACCGACTACCTCGGCGACCTGGGCTATGCACGCCTGCGTGCCGGCCAGCTGGAGCAGGCACGCGAACCACTGGCCAAGGCGCTGGAGCTGCAGCCGGGCAATGCCAAGGCGACCGCCAACCTGGCCCTGTGGGCCGTGCTTCGCGGTGATGCGGCAACGGCCGAGCGGCTGGCGGCGCAGGCCCAGCTCAGCCCGGACGTACAGCGCAGCATCAGCGAGCAGGCCCAGCAGATCCGCGCACGCTGGCAGCAGCGTGACGCCGCGCGCAGCACGCCGGCAACCGCCCCCGTTGCAGCGGCGCGCACCGCCATGCCCACCCGCGTGGCCGTGCCCGGCCGCATTGCCGCCGAAACGCCACGCAGCGACCGCGAGGATCGCCTCGCCCCGCGCCTGCCGCCGTCCATGCTCGAACGCTTCGGCAGTGCCGACCACCCCACCGGGAACACGCCATGACCGCTTCCATTTTCCTGTTCCACCCCCGCATGGCCCTGGCCGCCACATGCCTGCTGTGGGCTTCGGCCAGCGCCGCGCAGTCGCCGCAACCGCCGCTCACCGGACAGATGATGGGCGGCCCTCTGCCCGCAGCGCCGGCCCCCGTGCACGCGCCACCGTCGGCACCGGCCCAGCAGCTGCCCACCGCGGATCTGACCGCGCCTGCAGTGGCGACGACTGCCTCCGCCATCAGCACGCAGGTCGCACCGCCGGCCGCCCAAAGCACGGCCGCCCTGGTGCCGACCGGCAACGGCGCGACCGTGCGCCACCTGTTCCAGCTGCAGGCCTCGGGCACCCAGGCCGGCGCCCGCCTGCCGATCCTCGGCGACCAGGCCACAGCCAGCTACGCGCGCTACCTGAAGAGCTTCGAGCACGAGATTCCGGAGTTCTTCGAAACCGACGTCACGCCCGCGTCCGGCGCGTCCGGCTCCGGCCGCTGAGGATTCGACGATGAGCCGTGCGCCGCGCACCCTTGCGTTCCACCAACGCGGTGGCATGTCGGTCACCATGATGCTGGTGCTGGTCTCGCTGGTGACGATGCTCGGCCTGGTGGAAGTGGGCTACCTGCTCTGGGCCAAGCGCGATGCGCAGAAGGTGGCCGACCTGGCCGCCCTGGCCGGCGCGCAGCGCCTGGACTTGTGCACGTCCGGCAACGCCGACAACGCCGCCGCCCGCCACAACGCACTGCAGGAAAATGGCTTCGGTGGCCAGCTGGAGGTGAGCTGCGGCAACTGGAACGCCAACCACGCCAGCGCCGATCACTTCCTCGCCACCGTCAGCGCGGAGAACCCGCGCAATGCGGTGAAGGTGGTGGCGCATCGCAGTGTGCTGCCGTTCTTCGGCATCAATGCGCAGCTGCCGACGGTCAGCGCCCAGGCCGTGGCCAAGCGCACCGCGCCGTCCGCGGTATTCAGCGTGGGCTCTCAGCTGCTGCGCACCAATGGCAACTCGCCGCTGATGTCCACCCTGCGCCTGGTCGGCCTGGATGTAAGCAACGCCACCGTGCTGTCCTACGACGGGCTGGCCCAGGTCAGCGTGACCCCGTCGGGCCTGCTGAAGGCGCTGGGCATCCCGGTGGAGGCCAACCTGAGCGTGGCCGATTTCAACCGCCTGCTGTCGGTCAACAGGATCTCGCTGGCACAGCTGGTCGATGCCACCGCCGTCGTGCTCGGGCGTGACAGCGTGGCCGCCGCGCAGCTGCGTGCGCTGGGCAGCCTGGTGTCGACCAGCCTGGACATCAACCAGGCCAACATCACCCTTGGCAGCCAGACGGGCGGTGGCGGCCTGTTCGCCGAAGTGATCGCGCCGGATGGAACCATCGGCAGCGCGCTGGAATCGAAGATCAACGTACTGGACCTGCTCAATACGGGCATTTCCATCGCCAATGACAACAATGGCCTGCAGGTCCGCGGTCTCAACCTGCTCGGCATCGAGGCCAAGGCCGGCGTGATCGAGCCGCCGTCCATCGCCATCGGCGGCATCGGTGCGCGCGCCTACAACGCGCAGGTGCGGTTGATGGTGGACGTCGACAGCAACCGCGTGCCTGCCATCGGCGCATTGCTGTCGCTGCTGGGTACGCGCCTGCACCTGCCGCTGCACGTCGATGTCACCAACGCGATGGGCACGCTGACCTCGATCCAGTGCGGCGCCACACCGCCCACTGCCACGGTCAAGGTGGACTCGTCGGTGCTGCGGGCGTGCGTCGGCACCGTCAATGCCGCTGATGTCTTCTCCAAGAGCAATGTCTGCGACGCGACGCTGCAGAACGCCCAGCTGCTGACCCTGCTCGGCCAGCCGCTGATCAACAACAAGATCACCCTGCCGGCGCTGACCGATAGCCAGAACCTGACGCTGGCCGCTGGTCAGACCGGCTCCACCCGGGTCAATCCGCTGGCGCTGGGAGATACGGTGTCAGGCCTGGTCAATGAGCTGCTGCGCGTGCTGTCCGGCATGCTGAGCGGCCCCACCAGCGATGCCAAGCAGGCCGCGACGGCCCTGGCTGACCGCTACCTGACCGCTGCGCATCCCAACGGCGGCCGCTACAACGTCGACAATGTCATCCCGCTGCTGATCAACGGAAATCCTTCCATTGAACTGAATGGATTGGGAGAGTGGGACGCGCCGAACGGCGTGCCTTATGCGTGCGGCCTGCTCCTGCTGGGCACCTGCTACGAGCCGGGCTCGGTCTGGGCTGCGTACCGGGTCACCGTCACCGGCCAGGGCTTGGGCGCCCTGGAAGGACTGATCGGAGGGCTCACCGGGCAGCTGCTGGTGAGGCGCTGCGACAGCCTGCTGGGCAACCTGCTGAACTACAACAACTGCGTACGTGACAACCTGGCGTCCTACATCCAGACCAAACCCGGCGGATTCAACGACCCCAGTGCCGGTGGCGGCGTCACCGCTCCCGGTAACAACGTCAGCTGCTCGGGCCTGTTGTGCACAGTACTCACGCCCGTCCTGGCCGTGCTCAAGCCCATTCTCAACAGCGTTGGCGCACTGCTGACCAACCTGCTGGCCGATCTGCTGGGCCTGGAACTGGGCCGGACCGACGTCAGCATGCAGTCGATCCAGTGCAATGCCGCCCAGCTGGTGTATTGAGTGCCGTCCAGTGCGGTTGGCGTCCGCTGCGCCCATGCTAGACTCGCGGCGGGGAACCACATTCATTTCAACCACACTTCGTTCGTGGATGGTCTAGACATGCGAGAAACTTCAGGGGGCACCGTCTTCGCCCGGTATCCGCGCGGCGCGGCACTGCTGGCCATGGCCATGATCCTGGTGGCACCGTCGGCACTGGCAGCACGCGGCGATCGCGAAGCGGCGGCCGAACCGGTCCGCAGCGGGCCGGTGGTGCGCAATACGGTGGACGAACTCAAGCAGTTGATGGATGGGAACCAGCTCACCGAGCTGCGTACCACCTACAACGGCAACTACGGCGCCAGCCTGCTGTTCAACGCCAGCACCCTGACCTACTACGTGGCGCTGTTCCAGGAAAAGAACTTCTGGCGCGTCATCAAGACCGATGCCGTCGACAACGCCGAGCGCGTCTACCGCACCTTCGTGCAGCAGACCGAGCAGCTGGCCCAGGTCTACATCGATACCACCCGCCTGGAAGCAGGCAAGCGCTACACCGAACGCCTGGTGTCGTACAACGAAGAGCGCCTGCGCACCCTGCAGCAGGAAATGGAACAGCAGCAGGCACAGTCGGCCCAGGTCAGCGCGTCCCTGCAGCAGGCCCAGCAGCAGGCGGTCAGCCTGAGCACCGATGTGCAGAGCACCAACAACCAGCTGGACGCCCTGCAGCGCCGCATCCAGATCCTGCAGGCCGAACAGGGCAATCCGGAGCTCAGCCTGCCGAAGGCGGAAGCTTCCGGTTCTCCGGCGGCGGCCAGCGACGGCAACTGAGTTCCTGGCACTGCACCACACGCAACGGCACCTTCGGGTGCCGTTGCTGTTTCAGGGGGACTGGCAGGCCAGGCGCAGGGCGTCGTCCAGCTGCCGCCGCTGCTGGTAGTCCAGCCGACGCGCACGCGTCATCTTCCGCGCCTGCTCGCGGCGCGCCTGCTCGCAGCCGGCGGGATCCCGCGCGAGGGTGATCAGTGCGCCCTCGGCCCGAGCGCGACGGCCACGCCGCACATTGGCCGGCGCCCTGCCCGCCTGCGCCGGGCGCGCGGGCTTTGAATCACCCTTGCCTCGTGCCTGCGCCGTCTCGGCCGGCACGTCCCAGCGCCATTCCGCCCGCCCCTGGCACGGCGTCTGCTGGTAGACCGGGTGCGGCCCGTCCACGCATTTGTAGACATGGGTCTGGGCCAGCGCGGTACCGGCCAGCAGCCAACCCACGATCGCCCCCGACAGCATCTTCTTCATGCAGCGTCCTCCCTGGCAGAGCGGGCATCGTGGCCAGCATCGACCGCCCGCCGCCAGAGCGGAACGCGTCGTCCCTACCTGCGACCGCCTGCCATCCATCGGACACAGGCGTGCAAGCCGCGCGGCGGATCCTGCGCTCTACTGCCGGTACGCCGGCAGCGTCACCGCCGGTTGTCTTTCCCCTACCGCCAAAGGAACCCGCAATGAGCAACTTCGTAACCGTCACAGATGGCGTCCGCATCTTCTACAAGGATTGGGGCACCGGCCAGCCGATCGTGTTCGCCCATGGCTGGCCGCTGTCGTCCGACGCGTGGGATCCGCAGATGCTGTTCATGGGCCAGAACGGCTACCGCGTCATCGCCCATGACCGCCGCAGCCACGGCCGCTCCAGCCAGACCTGGGACGGCAACAACATGGACACCTACGCCGACGACCTGGCCGCGGTGCTCGATGCGCTCGACCTGAAGGACGCGATCCTGGTCGGCCACTCCACCGGTGGTGGCGAAGTGGCCCACTACATCGGCCGCCATGGCAGCAAGCGCGTGGCCAAGGTGGTGCTGGTCGGCGCCGTGCCGCCGCTGATGCTGAAGACCGAGGCCAACCCGGCCGGCACCCCGCTGGAAGTGTTCGACGGCATCCGCAAGGGCACCGGCGGTGACCGCTCGCAGTTCTTCAAGGACCTTACCGCACCGTTCTTCGGCGCCAACCGTGATGGCAACAGCGTCACCCAGGGCATGCGCGATTCGTTCTGGCTGCAGGGCATGCTGGGCGGCGTCAAGGGCCAGTACGACTGCGTGCACGAGTTCTCGGAAGTGGACTACACCGAAGACCTGAAGAAGATCGACGTGCCGGCCCTGGTCGTGCATGGCGATGACGACCAGATCGTGCCGTTCGATGCGTCGGCCAAGCTGTCCTCGCAGATCATCAAGGACGCCGAGCTGAAGGTCTACGCCGGTGCCCCGCACGGCCTGACCATCACCCACGCCGACCAGTTCAACGCCGACCTGCTGGCGTTCGTACGCAAGTGATGCAACGCGGCGGCGCCCAAAAGCGCCGCCGCCCCTCCGGTAGTGGCGGGCCGCCGCCCGCCCACCCCCGGCTGCCGCGGCGTAAGCGAACCAGCGCCAACCCCCCCCCCCCCGCCCCCCCGCCCCCCCCCCCCCCCCCCCCCCCCCCCGCGGGGCCGCCGCGCCCCCCCCCCCCACTACCCGGGATCCGGCTCAGAACGCGAAGCAGGAACAGCCCATCGCGCCCCAGAACGCGGTGAGGTCGTCGGTCGGTGCCGCGTGCTGCGCGGCATGGCCGTGGGCACCGTGGGTGCCGCAGGCCACACCGTGGTGGTGATGGTGCGCCGCGGCCAGGCCGGTGGCGGTTCCGCCAATGTGGTAACCACCGAACTTGTTCACCGGCGACCAGTCCGGCATCGCCGGCGGCAGCTGCGGTGCCAGGCCGGCATAGTCGCCGTCGGCGTGCACGATGCGGCCACCGACCACGGTCAGCAGGCTGGTGATGTCGGCGATCTGCGCATCATCGACGCGGAAGAAATCGGACGACAGCACGATGAAGTCGGCCAGCTGGCCCTGCTTCAGCGTGCCCTTCACCGCCTCGTCGCCGGAGAACCACGCACTGCCCTGGGTCCACAGGCGCAGTGCCTGTTCGCGTTCCAGCAGGTTCTCGTCGCCATACAGGGCCAGGCCACCGACGGTGCGCCCGGTCACCAGCCACGACAGCGCCACCCACGGGTTGTAGCTGGCCACGCGGGTGGCATCGGTACCGGCGCCGACCGGCACGCCCTCGGCCAGCATGCGCTTGACCGGCGGCGTATGCCGCGCGGCCTGCACGCCATAGCGCTCGACGAAGGCTTCGCCCTGGTAGGCCATGCGGTGCTGCACGGCGATGCCGCCGCCCAGTGCGCGGATGCGCTCGATGTTGCGCGGGGTGATGGTTTCGGCGTGGTCGATGAACCAGTGCAGGCCATCGAACGGCACCTCGCGGTTCACCTGCTCGTACACATCCAGGATGCGGGTGATGCTCTCGTCGTAGGTGGCGTGGATGCGGAACGGCCAGCGCTTCTCCACCAGCAGCTTCACCACGTCGTGCAGCTCGGGCTCCAGTTCCGGCGGCAGCTCCGGACGCGGCTCGTTGAACAGCTCGAAGTCGGCGGCGGAGAACACCAGCATTTCGCCGGCGCCGTTGTGGCGCAGCAGGTCGTCGCCCTGGCGCGGCTGCAGGATCTCGCTCCAGCCACGGAAGTCGTTGACCTCGCTGCCCTTGTTCTGGGTGAACAGGTTGTAGGCGATGCGCACGGTCAGCTGCTCGTCGCGGTGCAGCTGTTCGATGACCTGGTAGTCCTCCGGGTAGTTCTGGAAGCCACCACCGGCATCGATCACCGACGTGATGCCAAGGCGGTTCAGCTCACGCATGAAGTGGCGCGTGGAGTTGGCCTGGTACTCGATCGGCAGGCGCGGGCCCTTGGCCAGCGTCGCGTACAGGATCAGCGCGTTGGGCTTGGCCAGCAGCAGGCCGGTCGGGTTGCCCAGCGAGTCGCGCACGATCTGGCCACCGGGCGGATCCGGTGTCTCCTTGGTGTAGCCGCACGCCCGCAGCGCGGCGCGGTTCAGCAGCGCCCGGTCGTACAGGTGCAGCAGGAACACCGGCGTGTCCGGCGCGATGTCGTTGAGCTCCTGCAGGGTGGGCAGGCGCTTCTCGGTGAACTGCGTTGCGGTGAAGCCACCGACCACCCGCACCCACTGCGGTGCCGGGGTACGGTCGACCTGCGCCTTCAGCATGGCCATCGCATCGGCCAGCGAGCGCAGGCCATCCCAGCGCAGTTCCAGGTTGTAGTTCAGGCCACCACGGATCAGGTGGGTGTGGCTGTCGTTGAGGCCGGGCACGATGCGGCGGCCCTGTGCGTCGATGATGGTGGCTTCATTGCCCCATTCGCGCATGATCTGTTCATCGCTGCCGACCGCGGCGATGCGACCGTTCTGCACCGCCAGTGCCTGCGCGTGTGGCTGCTGCGGATCAAGGGTGGTGACGCGGGCGTTTCTGATGACCAGCGTGCTCATGCGACGCTCCTTCGGAAGGGTTTCGATGGCCGCGGCGGCACCGCCGGCCAGCCCCAGCGCCATCGCGGCGCCGCTGGCCAGCACGACGTTGCGTCGGCCGTGGTCGAGGGGGGAGGAACTCATGCGATGTCTCCAGGCAGGGCCAGGCCATCCAGCGCCCAGGCGCCCGGCCCGGCCAGGGCGATCGCCAGCAGGGCCAGCGTCCACATCAAGGGGTATTCAGTGCCACCGCGCATCCAGAACCAGCCCTTGGGCAGGGCCAGCAGCGCGGTGAAGGCGATGAACGCGGCCGCGGCCAGTGCGGCAATGCGGGTCTGCCAGCCCAGCAGCACGGCCAGGCCGGAGGCCACCTGCAACAGGGCCAGCAGCAGCGGCAGCGGCGCCACCGCCGGCAGGCCGAAGCCGCGCAGTTCACCGGCAAAACCGGCCAGGCCCGGGCCGCCGAACCAGCCAAACAGCTTCCCCAGCGCATGTGGCAGCAGGAAACCTCCCGCTGCCACGCGCAGGATCAGCAGGGCCATATCGAGGCCGTGCCCGTTACCCATGCTCAGTGACCGCCTTCCTGCGCGCCGAACATGGTCTTGGCGTACTGGATGCCGATGCCGTAGCCGCCAGCGTGGTCGCGGGCGATGCCGGTGGTCAGGCCGTAGGTCTCGCCACGGGCCCAGTCGCGCTGCAGTTCCAGCAGGTACTGCACGCTGGTGATCGGGCGCGCACCGGCCTGCACCATGCGGGTGACCGCACGTTCGTGCGCCTCATCGCTGACATCGCCGCAGGCATCGGTGATCACGTAGACCTCGAAGCCCTGCTCCAGCGCCGACAGGGTCGGGCCGACGATGCACACGCTGGTCCACAGGCCTGCCAGCACCAGGCGCTGCTTGCCGATGCGGTTGATTTCATCGATCACCGGCGGGTCTTCCCAGGTGTTCATCGAGGTGCGGTCGAACACGGTCTGGCCAGCGAAGATCTCCGGCAGCTCCGGGAACATCGGGCCGGAGAACGACTTCTCGGCGACCGTGGTCAGCACCACCGGCACGTTGAAGCCCTTGGCGCCCTTGCTGATCAGCGAGACGTTGTTGCGCAGCGCGGAGATGTCGATGGTGTGGGTGGCAAATGCCATCTGCGACTGGAAGTCGATCAGCACCAGGGCGTGGTCGGTCGGGGAAAGCAGGCCCTTGGCGGGCGTGGCGGTAGCAGTGGTCATGGGTGGGTTCCAGTAGTGGGCGGGGCAACAGAAGAAGGGAGAACAGCGGGTATGTGCAGGGCGGCATCACTGGCCAGGTACTGGCCCGGGCTGCAGCCGGTCTCGGCACGGAAACTGCGGACGAAATGGCTCTGGTCGAAGAAGCCCAGATGCTGGGCCAGGCGGGACATCGGCTGGTCGCCGGCCGGCAGCAGTTGCCGCGCGCGTTCGATGCGGCGACGGCGCAGGTAGCGCAGCGGGCTGGCACCGGTGCCGGTGCGGAACAGCCGCACCAGATGGAAACGGCTCACGCAGGCCACCTCGGCCAGCTCCGTCACCCGCAGCGGCTGCGACAGATGCGCATCGATGTAGCTCAGAGCGCGCTGCAGGGCGGCAGCCTGGTGTGGCGCCAACGCGGTGGCTGGGGCGACGGGCGGTGAAGCTTCGGCCATGACAGAGCACCGCGACGGGGTGCCCCATGGTGGGCCGCCAGGTGCCGATGCCCTACCCCCGTCCGTCGAGGCCACCACTCACCCGTTCGGGGGAGGCCGACGCGCCAGCAGGCGCCGTCCGAACTGCCGTGCATCCAGCGAATACGCGCCCGGGCCGAGCAGCAGCAAGGCCAGCGGCAGCGCCGGCAGCGGCCAGGCACAGCCGCAGCCAGAGCAGGCCCAGGCCGGGCCCACGATCGGGAAACATCACGAACAGACGCTGCATCCTCGGCCTCCACCACTCCATTGCCGGCGTGATAGCCGATGCCGCCGCCACCGCGCCTACCCCGTTCGGGTCACCCTCGGCTGCCCCGCACCTGCCAGAATGCTGCCCATGCGTGGCCGCCCCTTCCCCTTGCTGCGTCGCCTGCCGGCGCTGCTGTCGTGCCTGCTGCTGATCGCCCTGCCCGCTTTCGCCGGGCAGCGGCCGGTCGTGGCCGACGGCATGCCCGGCTACCAGCACACCGCGTGGCGGGTCGGACAGGGGGCGCCCGGCGACATCTGGGACATCGCCCAGGACCACCAAGGCATGCTGTGGCTGGCGACGGGCTCGGGCCTGTACCGCTTCGACGGCCGCCGTTTCGAACGCCAGGCCGCGCCGTCCGGCAGCACGTTCCCCTCCACCAACATGGTCACCCTGGCAACGGATGCCGACGACAGCCTGTGGATCGGCTACTTCCAGGCAGGCATCAGCCAGCTTTCGGCCAGCCACCTGCGCAGCTTCGGCCGCGCCGAGGGCGTGCCGATCGGCGTGGTGCCACATTTCAGCCGTGATCGCGACGGTCACCTGTGGGCGGCCATCAACGGCGGCCTGCGCTGGTTCGATGGGCAGCAGTGGCGGGCCTTGCCCCGTGGCAGCGGCGTACCGGATCGGCGCGTGCAGTGGCTGCTGCATGATCGCCAGGGCACGTTCTGGGTGCTGGCCGACCTGAAGATCTGGCGACGGCCCGCCGGTGCCAGCACCTTCGAGGACACCGGCATCGCCGTCTCGCAGATGGCCTCGTTGGCCGAAAGCCCGCGCGGCGAAATCTGGCTGGCCGACCGCATTCGCGGCACTTCGCCGCTGGCCAACGCGCACGGCCTGCTGCCTTCCGCCGAGCGCGAGGCGCGACGCCTGCCCGAACTGGTCGCCGCGCGCCTGCAGTTCACCGCCGATGGCACGCTGTGGGCCACGATGAGCCCGCATGGCGGCGTGGCACGGGTCACCTTCGAGGGCGACCAGGCCACGCGCATGGAGCGCTTCGATACGCCGCAGGGCCTGACCGCCACGTCGGCGGTGCCGGTCCTGCTGGATCGCGAAGGCAATCTCTGGGTCGGCACCAACCTCGGCCTCAACCGCTTCCGCGCGCGCAGCGTGCAGACCCTGGCGGCCGGCCCCACCGATCCCTATCGCTCGCTGGTACGCGCCAGCGACGGTCGCGTGTATGGCTATGGCGAGGACCTGAAACCCTACGACCTGCGCCGCACACTGCTGGGCGACAGCGCCGCGCAGCTGCAGGACGCCGCACGCCAGGCGCCGACACCGTTGTGGCAGTTCGACTGGATCAATCTGGTCCGCACCGTCGGCGGCCACGCCACGCGCATTCCACTGCCGGCTCCGTATACCGGGCAGTCCCTGCAGGCGCTGCTGTTCCACAACGACGATGACGCCTGGATGTGTGCCGGCGAGCGCGGCGTCCTGCGCTACCAGCACGCGCAGTGGTACCGCCAGCCGCGGCTGCCCGAACAGGCCTGTTCGTCGATGGCGATGGCCAGCGATGGCGCCGTGCTGCTGGGCTATGCCGATGGTCGGCTGCGGCGCATGGATGACCGCGGGGTGGCGACCTTCGATACCCGCCAGGGATTGGCCGTCGGGCCGGTGACCGCCCTGCTGCAGGACCAGGACATGCTGCTGGTAGCCGGCGAAGCCGGGCTGGCCGCGCGCATCGGCGAGGGCCACTTCAGCGAGGTGCGCACCGACATGGCGGGCGTGCTGGAAGGCATCACCGGCATGGTCGCCGACGCACATGGGCGGCTCTGGCTCAATGGCAGCCGCGGGCTGGTGCGGCTGGACCGCACCGCCCTGCGCAATGCCGTGCTCACCCATCAACCGGTGGCACCGCGCCTGTTCGATGCAGTCGACGGCATGCCCGGCATCGCCCTGCAGAGCGGCCCGATTCCCACCGCCGCGCTGGCCGCCGACGGCCTGCTGTGGCTGGCCACCAACCAGGGGTTGGCGTCGCTGGACACCAACGCTTCGCACACCAACACCCTGGCACCGGGCGTGCGCATCGGCGATGTGCTGTACGGCGCCACCCAGGCACCGCTGCAGGAAGGGCTGCGCCTGCCGGCCGGCACCACCCAGCTGCAGATCGATTACGTGGCGCTGTCGCTGGCCCGGCCGGAACGCAACCGCTACCGCTACCGGCTGTCCGGCGTGGACGAAGGCTGGCAGGACGCCGGCAGCAGCACGCGCGCCTACTACACCAACCTCGCCCCGGGCACGTACCGCTTCGAGGTGGAAGCGGCCAACGAGGACGGCATCTGGAGCACGGCGCCGGCCAGCCGCAGCTTCAGCATCGCTTCCACCTTCGTGCAGACGATCTGGTTCAAGCTGCTGTGCGCGGCGCTGGTACTGGTGGCGCTGATGGTGGCCGTGCGCATCCGCAGCGGCCAGCTGGCCGCACTGTTCCGCGCGCGCCTGCAGGAACGCCATGGCGAGCGCGAGCGCATCGCCCGCGATCTGCACGACACCCTGCTGCAGGGCAGCCAGGGGCTGATCCTGCGCCTGCATGCGATCAGCCAGTCGGCGCAGACGCCGGACAACGTGCGCACCCAGCTGGAATCGGCGATGCAGCTGGCCGAACGCAACCTCGCCGAGGGCCGCGAGCGGGTCAATGCGCTGCGCGATGGTCCCTTCGCCGGCCGCGACCTGGCCACCGCATTGGCCGACGTGCATGCCGAGTACGCCGGCCAGGGCACCAACCCGCTGCGCCTGACCGTCGAAGGCACGCCACCGCCGCTGCGGCCCGATGCCGTGGAGGAGGTGTTCCTGATCGGCCGCGAAGCGATCCGCAATGCCCTGCGCCATGCCCAGGCCAGCGCCATCGAGGTGGAACTGTCCTACGGCAGCCGCTGCTTCCTGCTGCATGTGCGCGACGACGGCGTCGGCATTGCCGACGACGATGCCGGCCATGGCCACTGGGGCCTGCAGGGCATGCGCGAACGCGCGCAGCGGCTTGGCGCGGAACTGCAGCTGTGGACCCGCCCGGGCCTGGGCACCGAAGTCGCGCTGGCGGTTCCCGCACGGCGCCTGTATCACCGCCGGTCGCCACGTTGGCGCTGGCCCTGGAGTGCAAAGCAGCATGACTGAGTCTTCTTCCCCGATCGGCGTACTGGTGGTCGACGACCATCCCCTGCTGCGCGACGGCCTGGCCGCCCTGCTCGGCGCGCAACCGGACCTGCGCCTGCTGGGCGAAGCCGCCGACGGCGAGGAAGCCATCGCGCGCTACCAGGAGCTGCAGCCGGACGTGGTGCTGATGGACCTGCAGATGCCGCGCCTGGATGGCGTGGAAGCGATCGTGCGGATCCGCGCACTGGACCCGCGCGCGCGCATCATCGTGCTGACCACCTACCGTGGCGACGTGCGTGCGGTACGTGCGCTGCAGGCTGGCGCCAGCGCCTACCTGCTGAAGGACATGCTGCGCCACGAACTGGTGGACACGATCCGCACGGTGGCCGGCGGCCGGCGTGCCGCGATTCCCCCGGCGGTGGCCGCGAGCATCGCCGCCCACGTGGTGGAAGACCGGCTGTCGCCGCGCGAGACGGAAGTGCTGCGGCACGTTGCCGGTGGCCTGTCGAACAAACGCATCGGCGAGCGGATGCAGATTTCCGAGCAGACGGTGAAGGCGCACATGAAGAGCCTGATGGACAAGCTGGGCGTGGGTGACCGCACGCATGCGGTGACGCAGGCGCTGCGGCGCGGGATCATCAGCCTGGATGACAGCGGTCACGATTGAAGGTGAGGGTTTTCTGCAGGGCTTGCAGCCCTGCACCTGCAGAAGCCGAAGCAAGATCAAAAGCCTGCGTCCCGTGGGATGGCGGGGCGGTGTGGGTGGTCAGGACACGCCGTAAACCCATCCATGGGGGCTCGATGGCGC
>NZ_JBRRCR010000041.1:0-34730 GCF_056759115.1 Stenotrophomonas sp. STEN087
GTCCGGTGGCAGGGGACGCTGCAAGTACGTCCATGTAAGCTCGGTCGCCGCATCCATGCGGCTCACGCCCCAGCCACCGGACCCACCCCGCCATCGACAGTTACCAGCGATCTGTCGGAACGGCACTCTGCTCAGGTGGGTGTCGACCGTTGGTCGACATGGGGTCGGATCCCGTTGCTGCGCAACGGGCTCCGACCCCAGAAGAATTTCGATATCTGACAGATGTGCCGACCAATGGTCGGCACCCACCACCAGCAGGTTCCAACAGCCTCGTGAACCTGTCGAAGGCGGGGCACTATGGGTTTGCGGGGTGTGAGCCGCATGGATGCGGCGACCAAGCCCCCATGGGATGGGTTTAGGGCGTCCCCGCAAACCCACAGTGCCCCGCCATCCCACGGAATGCCGCTTCGGCTTTGGCCGTTGCTCTGGCTTGAAGCAGGTGCAGGGCTGCAAGCCCTGCCGAACCCCCCCCCTCAGTGCAGGAGCGCTGCCACCGCCGCCCGGAACCCGGCCTGCGCCGGCACCGACTCCGGCGCGTGATGCAGCTGCCGCACCGCACGCGCCAACCGCGCCGCCCCCACGAACCCGCAACTGGCCTGCAGCCGATGCAGCTGGTTGCGCAGGCTCGACGCGTCGCGCTGGTCCACCGCCTGTTCCACCGCATCGCGTACCCCCGGCAGCTCGGCCAGGAACAGCTCGCGCAGGGCGATCAGGTGGTTGCGCTGGCCGTTCAGGGCCGCCAGGGCTGCCGTCTCGTCCCAGTCCTCCACCACCAGCTCGATCGCCGCCGGCGGCGGGGTCGCTCCAGCGGGACTGTTGACCAGGGCGCGGCGTACCGCCTTCAGCAGCTGGTCGCGGCCCAGCGGCTTGACCAGGGTGTCGCTGAAGCCCGCTTCGCGCAGGCGCTCGTGGATGCTCACGTCGCCATCGGCGGTGTGGGCAAGGGCAGGGGTGTCCGGATGCGAGCGGCGTAGTTCATGCAGCAGCTGCGCGCCATTGCCGTCGGGCAGGTTGACGTCGATCAGCCACAGATCATGGGCGCCCGGCTCGGCGCGGGCCAATGCACTTGCAAGTGAGTCAGCGGTGTCCACATCCGCTGGTAACGTTTCCAACGCCGCCTTGAAAAAACCGCGGCTGATGATGTCGTCCTCGACAAGCAGGAAGCGGGGCCGGCTGGTCCGCGGGTTCATCTGCATCAGGGCTGCCTCCATGTCAGCTGTGTCCATCATCAAGCACGCGGGCGGCGGGCGCAAGCGGCCATCGGGCCCCCTCGGCCCGGATCTGCGACAATACGCACCCATTTTTGCCCGCAGCCTGTTGCCACGTGGCCCGATCCCGCTCCCGCATCGACCGTACTCCGTTCCAGACCGAGATCCTCGACCTCAGCCATGATGGTCGTGGCGTCGCCCGCCGTGAAGGCGAGGGCGGCAAGGTCACCTTCGTCAGTGGCGCCCTGCCGGGCGAAGTGGTGATGGCCGAACCGACCGCCCGCAACCGTCATTTCGACGAGGCCCGCACCGTTGAAGTGCTGCAGCCCTCGCCGCAGCGGGTGACGCCGAAGTGCCCGCATTTCGGCACCTGCGCCGGCTGCGTGCTGCAGCACCTGGACGAAGGCGAGCAGATCGTCGCCAAGCAGCGCGTGCTGATGGACAACCTGGAGCGCATCGGCCACGTGAAGCCGGGTGCCGTGCTGCCGCCGCTGGTCGGCGAGAGCTGGGGCTACCGCCGCAAGGGCCGCTTCTCGGTGCGCCGCGTCGAGAAGAAGGACAAGACCCTGGTCGGCTTCCGCGAGCAGGATCCGCGCTTCGTGGCCGACCTCAGCCAGTGCCTGACCGTGATCCCGGAAATCGGCACCAAGGTCGAAGCGCTGTCGACCTTCATCGAATCGCTCGATGGCAAACGCGACATCCCGCAGATCGAATTCATCGCCGGCGACCAGGCGGTGGTCTTGACCGTGCGCCACATGCAGCCGCTCAGCGATGCCGATCGTGCCGCCTGGGCCGCGTTCGGCCAGCAGCATGGGTTCGTGATCTACCTGCAGTCCGGCGGCGTGGACACCGTGCAGCCGCTGGACGGGCAGGGCGTGCCGCTGTCGTTCCGGCTGGAGCCGTGGGATGTCGAGCTGGCGTTCCGTCCGCTGGATTTCATCCAGGTCAACGCCAAGCTCAACGAGAAGATGATCGCCCACGCCCTGGACCTGCTGGAACCGGGTGAGGACGAGCGCGTGCTCGACCTGTTCTGCGGCCTGGGCAATTTCACCCTGCCGCTGGCCCGTCGCGTGCGCGAAGTGGTCGGCGTGGAAGGCGATGCCGGCCTGGTCGCGCGTGCCCGCGAGAACGCCGAGCGCAATGGCCTGGCCAATGCGCAGTTCTTCAGTGCCGACCTGACCCAGGACCAGCGCAGCACCCCGTGGATGCGCCAGGGCTTCGACAAGCTGCTGCTGGACCCGCCGCGTTCGGGCGCCATCGAAGTGCTGCAGCAGCTGCCGCTGAAGCAGTTCAAGCGCATCGTCTATGTCAGCTGCCACCCGGGCTCGCTGGCCCGCGATGCAGGCTACCTGGTCAACGAGCAGGGCTTCACCCTGGTCAGCGCCGGTGCCATGGACATGTTCCCGCACACCGCGCACGTGGAAAGCATCGCGGTGTTCGAGAAGCGCTGAGTCAGTTCACCGGCAGCGGGTCCAGACGCCACTGGTCGCCGATCCGCTGCAGGCCGACGGTCAGCTGGCCGTCGTGGCCGCTGTCGAAGGCCAGCAGCAGGGCGCACCGCAGTTGTCCGTTGGCCTGGTCCAGCTCGCAGCCGTCCAGGCCGGTCAGGCGCATGCCATCGAAGTCCGCACGCATGGCTGCACGTTCGGAAGCGTCGCTGCCTTCGGCGATGAGCTCCTCGATGCGGGCCTGCAGCTGCGGGACGAGTTCCGCCAGCGGCGGCTGCGGTGCCTGCAGCCGCGTCGACTGCAGGCGCCAGCCATTGCCCTGCGGCGCCAACCGCATCATCCGATGGCCCTGCTTGATGCCACGTTCGTAGCCGACGCTGCAGTCGACCGCGCCATCGTCTGCCGGCACGCACCAGGGCAGGGCATTCAAGCGTGGCGCGAACATTGCGGCGGCGACCTGCGTGCCCATGCTTCTGCCCTGCAGGCCGGACTCGATTTCCGAGGCCAATGCCGCCTGTACCTGTTGCAGGTCGGGGACAGACGCTGCCGGGGCGAGCGCGGGCGTACAGCAGCAGAACAGGAACAGCAGACGACGCATCGACCGGCATCCATGCAGGAGGGGGCGTCATTGTAGGTTTGCCGCATCGCCTGCGGTACCGGCATGGTCACAGCGATCCCGCATAATAGCCGCATGGGCATTGAAATCGAACGCAAATTCCTCGTCACCCACGACGGCTGGCGTGCCGCCGCGCACCGGGTGACCCCAATGGCGCAGGGCTACATCAACGACATGGGCTCGCTTGATCGCGGCACCCAGAATGCCTCGGTGCGGGTGCGCATCGAAGGCGACCACGCCGCACTCAACCTGAAATCGCGCACCATCGGCCACACCCGCCTGGAGTTCGATTACCCGATTCCGGTGGAAGACGCGCGCGAACTGCTCGCCCTCTGCGTCGGCGGGCTGATCGACAAGCGCCGGCACCTGGTCGAGCACGCCGGCCTGACCTGGGAAGTGGACGAGTTCCTCGGCGACAACGCCGGGCTGGTGGTGGCCGAAGTCGAGCTGGACAGCGCCGACCAGGCCATCGACCTGCCGGACTGGGCCGGTGCCGAAGTGACCGACGACACCCGTTACTACAACGTCGCCCTGGCCAGCCACCCGTATTCACAGTGGTGAACTGAAAAGGGGGCGCGCAAAGGGGACGGAGGGGATTAATTCAATTAATCCCCTCCGTCCCCTTTTTTCGCTGGCGGCGGTCCCCATGTGGTCTGGATGAAGATCGATATCTACTCCGACGTGGTCTGCCCCTGGTGCTGGATCGGCAAGCATCGATTCGAGCAGGGTGTGCAGTTGCTGGGCGCCGATGCGCCTGAACTCGACATCCAGTGGCAGCCGTTCCAGCTGGATCCGGATGCCGGCGACACCCCGGTGCCGCTGCGCCAGGCCTATGCGGCCAAATTCGGCGGCGCCGAGCGTACCGAGCAGATCCTCGGCCAGACCCAGACCACCGCGCGCGCCGAAGGCCTGCCGATGGACTTCAGCCAGGGCCAGGTGCGGGTAACCACGCTGCCGGCGCACCGCGTGCTGTGGCTGGCCGGCGAACACGGCGTGCAGGACGCGGTGGGCGAGGCCCTGTTCCGCGCCCACTTCGAACATGGCCAGAACCTGGCCGACACCGAGGTGCTGGTGAAGGCCGGCGTGGCCGGCGGCCTGGACGGCGCCGAGATCGCGCAGCTGCTGGCCTCCGACCGTGGCCTGGCCGAGGTCGAGGCCAAGCTGGCCCAGGCCCACGCACTGGGCATTTCCTCGGTGCCGACCTTTGTCATCGACGGCCGCTGGGCCATCTCCGGCGCGCAGCCGCCGGAAGCCTTCGCCAACGCCCTGCGCCAGATCGCCGCCGAGCAGGGCGCCCCCGCCGCCGCTGCCGGTGACGAGGCCTGCGGCCCGGACGGCTGCGCCGTCTGAGCGGGCTGGGGTCGGATCCCCAAAGGGGCTCTGACCCGCGTCCCCTTTGCCCCGAACACTGCGCCTGCCGGCCGGTTCTGCGACAATGCGGCACTGCGCCATGCGGGCGCCCGTAGTGGAGATCGACCATGCTGCTGATCGGCGTTGCCGGCACTGAACTGACCGCCCAGGAACGCGACTGGCTGCAGCACGATGCCGTGGCCGGGGTGGTGCTGTTCAAGCGCAACTTCGCCTCGCGCCAGCAGGTGACCGATCTGAGCGCGGCCATCCGCGCCGCCGCCCCGCGCCCGCAGCTGATCTGCGTGGACCAGGAAGGCGGTCGCGTGCAGCGCTTCCGCGAGGGCTACAGCGATCTGCCGCCGCTGCAGGACATCGGCGCGCTGTACGCCAGCGACCCGCAGCAGGCGCTGGCCATGGCCGAGCAGCACGCCTGGCTGATGGCCAGCGAAGTGCGCGCCAGCGGCCTGGACCTCAGCTTCGCCCCGGTGGTCGACCTCGGCCGCGGCAACCGCGCCATCGGCAACCGTGCCTTCAGCGAAGACCCGCAGGTGGTGGCCGCGTTCACCGCGGCCTACGTGCGTGGCATGCACGCCACCGGCATGGCCGCCACCCTCAAGCATTTCCCCGGCCACGGCACCGTGCTGGAAGACACTCACGTCGACACCGCCATCGACCCGCGCGGGCTGGATGAGCTGCGCGCGCAGGACCTGGTCCCGTTCAGTGCCGGCATCGCCGCCGGTGCGGATGCGGTGATGATGGCGCACGTGATCTACCCGCAGGTGGCGGCGGAACCGGCCGGCTATTCGCCGCGCTGGATCCAGGACATCCTGCGCGGCGAGCTCGGCTTCCGTGGCGTGGTGTTCTCCGATGACATCGGCATGGCCGCCTCGCACAGCGCCGGCGGCGTACCGGCCCGCGTGCACGCGCACCTGGATGCCGGCTGCGACGTCGTGCTGGTCTGCCACCCCGAACTGGTCGATGAAGCCCTGCACGCCGTGCAGGGACGCTCCCTCAATACCGCTGCGCTGCTGGGCCTGCTTGGCCGCGGCGCGCTTGGCTGGGATGGCCTGCTGGCCGATGCCCGCCATGGCGACACCCAATCCCGTTTGCTCCACACCCTTGGAAGAACCGTCTGATGCCGAACCTCACCATTTCCCAGGCCCTGGCCCAGGCCGACCTGCTGGTCGACCGTCCCACCATCGACAAGGCCATCGCCAGCATCGCCGACGCGATCGCACGCGACTACGAGGGCGAGGTCCCGCTGTTCCTGTCCATCATGCACGGTGCGCTGCCGTTCGCCGGCCAGCTGGCGCTGGAGCTGGGCGCGCGCGGCCAGGACGTTCAGTTCGATTACCTGCACGCCACCCGTTACCGCGGTGAAACCACCGGCGGCGACCTGGTGTGGAAGCACAAGCCGGCCACCGCGCTGTTCGGCCGCCGCGTGCTGCTGGTCGACGACATCCTCGACGAGGGCTACACCCTGCAGGGCGTGCGCACCTGGTGCCTGGAACAGGGCGCCACCGACGTGCGCATCGCGGCGATGACCGTGAAGAAGCACGACCGCGGCCTGCCGGACGTCACCGCTGACTACGCCGGCATCGAACTGCCTGACCGTTATGTCTTCGGCTTCGGCATGGACGTCAACGAAACCCTGCGCTGCGTGCCGGCCATCTACGCGATGAAGGAATAAAGGCGGGCCGTTCGCGGCCTGTCCTTGTCCTGTCCTGTCCCGCGCCGGCATCTTCGGGTGCCGGCGTTTGTCTTTTCCTGGAGTGCATTGCATGCAACAGATCGCCCTGGCCGTGATTGGCGGCACCGGTGTCTACAACCTGGCCAAGCTCGACGACGTGCAGACGCACGAGGTCGAAACCCGATTCGGCCGTCCGTCCGGCCCGGTGCGCGTGGGCACGCTGCTCGGCAACCGCGTGGCCTTCCTGGCGCGCCATGGCGAGGGCCATTCGCTGCCGCCGCACAAGATCAACTACCGCGCCAACCTGGCTGCGCTGCAGCAGATCGGCGCGCAGCGGGTGCTGGCGCTGAACACGGTGGGCGGCATCGGTGACGATTTCGGTCCGCGCGTGCTGGCCTGCCCGGACCAGATCATCGATTACACCTGGGGCCGGATCAGCACGATCTGCGAGGAAGAGGGCACCGACGTGGTGCACGTGGACTTCGGCCACCCCTACACGCCGATGCTGCGCAGCAAAATCCTGGCTGCGGCAAAGGTGACCGGCGTGAAGGTGCACGATGGCGGCTGCTATGGCGCCACCCAGGGTCCGCGCCTGGAAACCATCGCCGAAATCGCCCGCATGCGCCGTGACGGCTGCGACCTGGTGGGCATGACCGGCATGCCGGAAGCCGCGCTGGCACGGGAGCTGGGGCTGGATTACGCCTGCCTGGCGATCGTGGCGAACTGGGCCGCAGGCTGCGGTGACGGAGAGGAGATCACCATGGCCGAAGTGCTGGCCAACGTGCAGGCCGCCAGCAACGGACTTCCGGAACTGGTCGGCGAATTGGCGCGGGGGTGATTGTCATCCTCGGGCAAGCTTTGCATACTCAGCCGGTACGCGGGTTCAGCGTACACCACCCATTCATTGCAAAGGTCTCGCATTAACATGCCGAACGGTACCGTCAAGTGGTTCAACGACGCCAAGGGATTTGGCTTCATCTCGCCGGAGGATGGCAGCGCCGACGTGTTCGCGCACTTCTCCGCCATCAACTCCAAGGGCTTCCGCAGCCTGCAGGAAGGCCAGCGTGTCACTTATGACGTGACCCAGGGCCCGAAGGGTGCCCAGGCTTCGAACATCACGCCGGCCGAGTGATCCACTCGACAGTGCGTTGAAAACCCCGCTACGGCGGGGTTTTTTTTTGCGCACGGCATCGGCTGGCAGGCATCGCGTGTGGCTGACGGAACGGCGTGTCCCGGAGCGCCCGCCGTTCCGTCAGCCAGTAGAGCCACGCCATGCGTGGATGCCCTTCGCGGCGGCCCCCTCCATTCGCAATCCGCGTCGGGCACAATGCAGGCATGACGGAACGACTGCGCATCGCCGTGATCGGCTACGGCACCGCCGGCCAGGCATTGGCCATCCTGCTCACCCGCGATGGCCACGAGGTGGAGATCTTCGAACGGGTACCGACGCCGGGGCCGGTAGGCGCCGGCTTCCTGCTGCAGCCCAGCGGCCTGCAGGTGTTGTGGCAGATGGGCCTGCTGGACGAGGTGCGCGCGCATGCGGCACCGGTGCACCGGTTGTATGGCGATACGCCGTGCGAGCGCGCGGTGATGGACATGGGCTATGCCGGGCTGCATGCACGCCTGCATGGGCTGGGCATGCAGCGCGGGGCGCTGTTCTCGCTGCTCGACCAGGCCCGTGACGGCGCCGGCCAGCTGCATGTCGGCACCACCATCGTTTCGGTGGATGCCGAACTGGGCCGCCTGCGCGACAGCGAGGGGCGCCAGCACGGGCCGTTCGACCTGGTGGTGGCTGCCGATGGTGCGGCGTCCACGCTGCGCGGCGGCGTCGAGCAGGGCATCGCGCTGGACCGGGTCTACCCGTGGGGCGCGCTGTGGTGCCTGCTGCCGGCCGAAGACTGGCCGCACATGAGCGAGCTGCGCCAGCGCTACGTGGCCGCGCGCAGGATGATCGGGCTGCTGCCGGTCGGCACGCGGCCGGGCGACGGCACGCCGCGCCTGAGTTTCTTCTGGAGCCTGCCGCGCGCGGATTTCGAGCGCTGGCAGGCCGATGGCATGGCGCCGTGGCTGGAAGAGCTGCACGCGTTGTGGCCACAGGCCAGTGCACGTTTCGCGCACCTGCAGGACGCCGGCCAGCTGGCCCGTGCGGTCTACCGCGATGCGGTGATGAAGCGCTGGCACCAGGGCCGCCTGGTGCTGGCCGGCGATGCCGCGCATGCGATGAGCCCGCAGCTGGGGCAGGGCGTCAACATGGCCCTGCTGGACGCGCTGGCCCTGCGCGATGCACTGCGCACGCACGGTGGCGGCGAGGCGGCGCTGCTGGCCTACCAGGCTCAGCGCCGCGCACACGTGGCGGTCTACCAGCGCTGGAGCCGCTGGCTGACCCCGTTGTTCCAGTCCGACCGCGACGTGTGGGCCAAGGCGCGCGATGTGCTGCTCGGCCCGATGGGACGCATGCCCGGCGGGCGTGGCCACATGCTGCGCGTGCTCAGTGGCACCCAGCACGGCTGGTTCGGTGCGATGGCGCTGGATCCGGCTTTCATCGACGCGCTTGCACAGGCCCCGGCAGGCCTGCCGATCAGCCCGATTCCGCTGCGTGCCTGAACCGCGTCGTCACGGCAATTAACGAACACATCACCCCGGATATGCGAGAAGAGGGGAGCACGCCATTGGCGCGTCGCCCGTTTTCCTTTCCGTGATCAGACATCGCGCGTGGCCGGGCGGCACTGCCGTCGCGGCCTGTTGCGGCCCGGATGCGCCGCAGTATTCGAGGAGGATGCCATGTTGTTCGCGGTCGATGAGCTGGAATCGGAAATCTGCAAGCTGAGGGGTCTGCTGCAGATGCTGCACGAGGACCAGCCCGACGTCCTGGAAGATGTGTTCGAGTTCCATGTGGGCAGCCTGATCAGCCATTCGGCACCGGCGCACCACGCGCGCATCCGTACCTGCGCGCGGGAAATGCTGGTCGCCATCCAGGCCCTGCCACGCCACAGCGATGACAACAAAGCTGATTTCCGGATGATGCCGGAACTGCTCGCGCGCCCGGCCTGAACCCGGCGCAGGTCCGTCCGCCCGTCGTCATCGCACGGGCAGCGCGACCAGTTGGTTGTCCACGCAGGCGATCCATTGTTCGCCGCTTTGCCGCGGTGGCACCACACCGGCGGTGAATGCCGAGAACGCGGGCAGCACCGTCTGTGCCTGCCGCAGCCAGAATGCAGGAAAGCGCCGCCGCAAAGCCGGCAGGGCGACCTGTGGATGCACGTGGCCAGCGATCACATGGGCATCGTCAGCCTGTCGCGGCTCGTGGCAGAGCAGGAACGTTCCCAGCCGCAGGTCGTCGTGGATCTGTACCTGCAGCGCTGCATGCGGCAGCTGCCGGTCATGGTTGCCGCGCACCACGTGTACGTCCAGTGCGGCATGTTGCTCGCGCCAGCCCAGCCATTGCCGATGCCAGGCCGCGCGATGCGCGGGCCCGTGCAGGATGTCGCCGAGGATCCACAGTTCGCGACACTCCTGCTGCTGCACCAGCGCCTGCAGGCGTTGCAGGTCGCCGTCAGTACCGCCGCTGGGCAGGGCGATGCCGGCGCGACGGAACACATCGGCCTTGCCCAGGTGCAGGTCGGCGATCAGCAGCGCCTGGCGTGCCGGCCACCACAATGCACGCGCGCCGAGCAGGCACATCGGCTCGCCGCCCAGCTGCACCGGCAATTCAGTGGCCATGGCGGCGCTCCAGCTGCTGTGCCGCGCGCTGTACGCGGGTGCGCCAGTCTTCATTGCTGAACTGCCCGCGCAGGCGCTCGGCCCACAGCGGGAAACCCAGCGGTGTCAGCGTCGGCGGCTGCTGCAGTGACACCACCTGCGTGCCGATACGCTGCAGCGCATGCTGCAGGCCGGGCAGGTCGAGTGCATCGGTGAGGACTTCCTGTTCGGCCTGCGCCAGCAGCAGGTGGCCCGGGTCGTGTTCGCGCAGCACGTCGTACAGCAGGCCCGCCGAGGCCTGCAGCTGGCGCAGCGAGCGCGGCATGCCGCCGGGCAGGCTCGGCACCAGCAGGCCGGCGACGCGGGCGATGCCACGGAACTGCCGGCGTGCCAGCTCGCCAAGGTTCACTGCAGCGCGCAGATCGTCGAGCAGGTCGGTCGGATCGAACAGCGCCTGCCACGCCGCTGCATCGCGTTCGATCGGCTCTGCCGGCGCCAGCACCAGGCCGTGATCATTCACCGCATAGCCGATGCTGTTGCGCTGCAGGCGCGTGAGGCGCAGCGACAGCAGTGCCGCCAGCGCCTCGTGCACGTGGCGGCCCGCAAAGGGATAGACGAACAGGAACTGCCCTTCGCGACGGCGCACGTCTTCCACCAGCAGCCGCGAAGGCGCGGGTCGTTCCGACAGGTCATCCTGCAGGCCAAGCAGTGGCGCCAGCCAGCGCGCCTCGGCGCTGTTGTCGGCACCGGACAGCACCGCTTCCAGCTCGCGCCCCAGGGCCAGCGACAACGGCAGCTGGCCGCCTTGCCAACGTGGCACCACGCCGCTGCCGCTGCCACGTGCCAGCCGCACGTAGGCGGTCATGTCGCGCAGCTGCACCAGCTCCAGCAGGCGGCCGGCGAACTGGAAGCGATCGCCGCGGCGCAGGCGGCTGGCGAACTGTTCCTCCACCGCGCCGAGACCACCGCCGCGCAGGAACTGCACGCGCACGCTGCCATCGCTGCTGATGGTGCCGATCGACAGCCGGTGGCGCAGTGCCTGGCGGCGATCATGCATGCGGTAGCGGCCATCCTCGTCCAGCACGACCTTGTGGTACTCGGGGTACTGCGCCAAAGCGCGGCCACCCTGCACGATGAACGCGAGCACGTCCTGCCACTGCGTGTCCTGCAGCTCGGCGAACGCATGCGTGCGTCGTACCTGCGCAAGCAGCGCATCTGCGTTGAAGCCACCGGCCAGCGCACGGCTGACCGCATGCTGGGCCAGCACGTCCAGTGACAGCGTGGGCGGCGTGCGCGGTTCGGTGATGCCTTCGCGCAGGGCGCGCCGCACGGCGGCGTACTCGGCCAGCTCCAGGGCATGGGTGGGCACGCACAGCACGCTGCCGCTTGCCCCGGGCCGATGTCGCGCGCGCCCCGCACGCTGGCGCAGGCGCGCCACGCCCTTCGGGCTGCCCAGCTGCAGCACCTGGTCCACTTCGGGGAAGTCCACGCCGAGGTCGAGGCTGGAGGTGGCCACCACGCAGCGCAGCGTGCCCGCGCGCAGGCCGTCTTCCACCTGCTGGCGCAGGCCCGCGTCGAGCGAGCCGTGGTGCAGGGCCAGCGTCTGCGCGTCTTCCGGCCAGACCGCGGCCAGCGCCTGGTGCCACAGCTCGGCCTGCGCGCGCGTGTTGGTGAACAGCAGGCTGCTGCGCGCGGACATCAGCGCATCGAGCACGCGCGACAACTGGCCCAGACCGAGATGCCCGGCCCACGGGAAGCGCTCGCCGCTGGCGGGCAGCAGGCTGCTGATCGCCACCGGTCGCTGTCGTGCGCCTTCCACCTGCACGGTGTCGGCCATGCCGGGCAGCAGCACGTCGCGCGCCTGCGGCAGGTTGCCCAGCGTGGCCGACAGGCCCCACAGCTGCAGCGCCGGTGCGGTATCGCGCAGCAGCGCGAGGTTCAGCTGCAGCAGCACGCCGCGCTTGTTGCCCATCAGTTCGTGCCACTCGTCCACCACCACGCAGCGCAGCTGGCGCATGCGCTCCAGCGTGTCGGGGTAGCTGAGCAGCAGGGCCAACGACTCGGGCGTGGTCACCAGCACATCGATGCGGCCTTCGCGGGCGAGGCGGCGGTCACGGCTGCTGGCGTCGCCACTGCGCAGGCCGACCTTCCAGCCCAGACCCAGGCCCTCGATCGGCGCCTGCAGGGCGCGTGCAGTGTCGCTGGCCAGCGCCCGCAGCGGCGTCACCCACAGCACCTGCAGCGGGCGCACCGCATTGGCCCGCGGCGGCGCCGGCAGCGGATCGATCATCGCCTGCAGCAGCGGTCCGCCGAACATGGCCAGCGTCTTGCCGCTGCCGGTCGGGGTGTGCAGCAGGCCAGAGCTGCCCGCCAGGTAATGGCGCCACATCGCGCGCTGGAACGGCAGGGGTTTCCAGCCACGGCTGCCGAACCAGGCCTGCAGCCGCTGCAGCGCATCGCTGCGCTTCATCGCGCCAGCGCCTGCAGGGTCGCCAGCTGGTCGGCTTCGCTGGCCGGCTTGTCCTGGCGCCAGCGCAGGATGCGCGGGAAGCGCACGGCGATGCCGGATTTGTGCCGCGCGCTGCGGTTGACCGCTTCGAAGCCGAGCTCGAACACCTGTTCGCCGCGCACGCTGCGCACCGGCCCGAAGCGTTCGCGGGTATTGGCGCGGATCCAGCGGTCCAGCGCCAGGATCTCTTTGTCGTCCAGCCCGGAATAGGCCTTGGCCACCGGTACCAGGGTGTCGCCGTCCCAGACGCCGAAGGTGTAATCGGTATACAGCGTGCTGCGCCTGCCGTGGCCGGCCTGCGCATACAGCAGCACCGCGTCGATGGTCAGCGGGTCGACCTTCCACTTCCACCAGTCGCCGCGGCGGCGCCCGGCCTGGTAGATCGAATCACGGCGCTTGAGCATCAGTCCTTCGACACCGCGCTCGCGCGATGCTTCGCGCAGGTCCGCGGCGTGCGCCCAATCGTCCGCGTGCACATCGGGCGACAGCTGGATGCGCGCATCACCGAGCGCGCCGACCAGCTCGGCCAGTTGTGCGCGCCGCTGCTGCAGCGGCAGTTCGCGCAGGTCCTGGCCATCGCGTTCCAGCAGGTCGTAGGCGAGCACGCGCACCGGCGTGTTGCGCAACGTTGCCGCACCGGGCTTGCGGCGCTGGATGCGCGTCTGCAGCGCGGTGAACGCGCGTGGCGCGTCGTCGGCCTCATCCCAGGCCAGCAGTTCGCCATCGATCACGCAGCCATCGGGCAGCGTCGCCGCGGCCTGTTCGATCTCGGGGAAACGGCCATCCAGCCGCTCCTCGCCACGCGACCAAAGCGCCACTTCGCCCTGGCGGCGCAGCAGCTGCAGTCGGATGCCATCCCACTTCCATTCCAGCAGCCAGTCCTCGATGGCACCCAGGCGTTCCTGTGGTTCGCCTTCCAGCGGCGAGGCGAGGAAGAACGGGTAGGGCTGCTGGCGGTCCAGCGGCAGTTCCTCCGGTGACAGCAGTTGTGCCAGCAGGCCCGGCGTGGGCACCCACTCACCGAGCATGCGCTGGGCGATGCGGGCGATGTCCAGACCGGACCATTCGGCCAGCGCCTGCTGCACCAGCCGCTGCGAAACGCCGACGCGCAGCGCGCCGGTCAGCAGTTTGTTGAACACCAGGCGTTCGCTGGCCGGCAGCTGCCGCCAGCCGGCGAGCACGGCGGCACGGCGCACCTCCTCGGGCTGGTTGGCCACGACCAGCAGGTGCTGTTCGATCCAGTCGGCCAGTGCGCGGTCGGGGGCGGGCTGCGCCGGATCATCCAGCAGCAGGGTCAGTGTTTCGGCGAGGTCGCCGACCTGCGCGTAGCTGTCTTCGACCAGCCACGCTGGCAGCCCCGACTCTTCGCTCACCCAGGCGCGCAGCTCGCCGCTGGCAGCGATCTTGCGGCGTGCGCCGCCGACCTTGCCGCCACTGAGCAGGAACAGCGCCCAGGCCGCGTCGTGCGCGCCGGCGTGGGCGAAGTAGTCGACCAGGGCCGCACGCTTGTCCAGCGTGGCCGTGCTGCGGTCCAGCCGCTGGTAGAGCGCGGCGAACGCCTTCATTCCTCGCTCCCGAAATCGGTGCGGAAGGCCTCCGCGGCCACCCCGCGTTCGCGCAGGAACGGGATCAGCGCATCGGTATTGCCATGGGTAGCGATCACCCGCGATGCGCCGGTCTGCTCGATGGTCTGCAGCAGAGCGGGCCAGTCGGCATGGTCGGACACCACGAAGCCGCGATCGACGTTGCGCCGGCGGCGGTTGCCGCGCAGCTGCATCCAGCCCGAGGCGAAACCGAGCTGATGGCGGCCGAAACGGCGCAGCCAAGGCGTGCCGGCGGCCGAGGGCGGGGCGATGATCAGCTTGCCGGCCGCCTCCGGCTGGCGGCCCTGTTCGGCCACGGTCAGCGTTTCCAGCATCGGGATGCCCGCCTCGCGGTACACCGCAACGCCGTTGGCCACCGCACCGTGCAGCCACGCAGGCGTGTCATCCAGCGGCAGCAGTTCGCCGAGCACGCGTTGCGCCTTGCCCAGCGAGTAGCAGAGCAGCACCGCCGCTTCACCGCGCTGCGCGCATTCCCTGCGCCACGCCACGATCTCGGCGGCCACCGCGGCGGTATCGGGCCAGCGGTAGATCGGCAGGGCGAAGGTTGCTTCGGTGATGAAGGTATCGCAGGGCACCACTTCGAACGGCGCGCAGGTGGGATCGGGCTGGCGCTTGTAGTCGCCCGAGGCGACCCAGACCTGGCGGCCATCGTCGATGCGCACCTGCGAGGACCCCAGCACGTGGCCGGCCGGATGCAGCGACACCTGCACCTGGCCCAGGGTGAACGGCTGGCCTTCGGCATGGACCTGCAGCGGTACGTCGCCCAGCCGCCAGCGCAGGATCGGCGCGCTGCCGGGGCTGCAGTGGTATTCGCCCATGCCGGGCCGGGCGTGGTCGCCGTGGCCGTGGGTGATGACCGCGCGCGGCACCGGCCGCCACGGGTCGATGTGGAAATCGCCCGCGGCGCAGTAGAGCCCTTCGGGGCGAAGTACCACCAGATCGTTATTGACTGCCATGCCTGCACTGTCGCGCGGTGCTCGTGCACGGGGCGAGAACCGGCCTGAACGCGGGGTTGCCGGACGATGCTGCACAATCGGCGCGCAGCCTTCTCGCCCGCAGGATGGAACCGATGAACGGACCGAGCTTCAGCAGCAGCGCGCCCTTTGAAACCCACGTGGTGCTGAACCAGCCGCCGCCGTTTGCGGGCCGCCAGCTGTGGACCGACGACGTGGCGCTGATGGAAGCGGTGCAGCGCGAGGGCGCGGCCGCTTTCGCGCCGCGGCTGGGGATATATGGCGGGCTGGCCGGCAACCAGCTTTACCAGCTGGGCTTCGATGCCAACCGCGACCGGCCACGGCTGCGCACGCACGATGCGCAGGGCCACCGCATCGATACCGTGGACTTCCACCCGGCGTACCACCAGTTGATGCACGCGGCCAAGCAGCATGGCGTGTCCGGGCTGTCGTGGCATGAGCCACAGCCCGGCGTGCACGTCGCGCGGGCGGCATTGAGCTACCTGCACCACCAGGCGGAAGCCGGCACCAGCTGCCCGCTGACCATGACCCATGCCGCGGTGGCAGTGCTGCAGGCGCAGCCCCACCTGGCCGAGTGGGCGCGCAAGGCGGCCTCACCCGTGTACGACGCACGCGACGTGCCGGTGGCCGACAAGGCCGGCATCACCCTGGGCATGGGCATGACCGAAAAGCAGGGCGGTTCGGACGTGCGCGCCAACAGCACGCGGGCTGAGCCCATCGATGGCGAACGCTATCGCCTGGTCGGGCACAAGTGGTTCTTCTCGGCGCCGATGTCCGATGGCTTCCTTGTGCTGGCGCAGGCGCCGGGTGGGCTGACCTGCCTGCTGATGCCGCGGCGGCTGGCCGATGGCGATCGCAATGCCTTCCACCTGATGCGCCTGAAGGACAAGCTGGGCGACTGGTCCAACGCGTCCAGCGAAGTGGAGTTCTGCGGCGCGCAGGCGTGGCGCGTGGGCGAGGAGGGCAGGGGCGTGGCCACCATCATCGGCATGGTGATGATGACGCGCCTGGACTGCATGCTTGGCGCGGCCGCGGAAATGCGCATGGCCCTGGCGCAGGCGCTGCACCACGCGCGCCACCGCCGCACATTCGGCAAGCCGCTGGTGGAACACGCGCTGATGGCGAACGTGCTGGCAGACCTGGCGCTGGAATCGGAAGCGGCGACGGTGCTGGCCATGCGCATCGCGCGCGCGGTCGACTGCGCCGGCAGCGACCCGCAGGAGGCCGCGCTGGCGCGGCTGGGCACGGCGCTGGGCAAGTACTGGGTGTGCAAGCGCGCGGCCGCGTTCGTCAACGAGGCGCAGGAATGCCTGGGCGGTGCCGGCTACGTGGAGGAGTCGATGCTGCCGCGGCTGTACCGGCAGGCGCCGTTGAATTCGATCTGGGAAGGCAGCGGCAACGTGCAGTGCCTGGACGTGCTGCGCGCGCTGGGGCGTGAGCCGGAGGTGCTGCTGGCGCTGCGTGCGGAGCTGGAAGCGGTCGCCGATCGCGACACCGGTTATGCGGCGGCACTGCAGCGCTGGGCGTCGGCGCCGGCGCCGGATGAATCGCAGGCGCGGTTGTTCTGCGAGCGCACGGTGCTGCTGCTGCAGGCGGCGCTGCTGTTGCGGGCGCGCAGCCCGATGGCCGGGGTGTTCGTGCGCAGCCGGCTGCAGGGTGAGCATGGGTTGGTGTTCGGGACGCTGCCGGCGGGGGTGGATGTGGGGGCAATGATGGCGCGGGCGCTGCCGCAGTAGGCGGCCAACGGCGGAACCCCTCGTGGTGGTCGTGCGGCATCTGGATCGCTTGGGGCCGCGCGGGTGGGTTGCGCAGGGGACGCCGTGAATACGTCCTTGTAGGCTCGAGCGCGCCATCCATGGCGCTTACGCCCCTGCGCAACCCACCCGCGCGGCCCCGGACGGTTTCCGGGCGCGTCCACCACGGAATCAACGGAAGAGCAGAAGCAGAAAAGCCGCGGCAATGCCGCGGCTTTTCCTGTATGCGGTAGCGCCGGGCCATGCCCGGCGAGCGTTAATGCCCGGTAGCGCCGGGCCATGCCGGCGAGCGCAGCGGTGGGTCAGTGCTTGGCTTCTTCCTTGGCGGCGTTGGCCTTGGCGTCGGCGGCGACGTCGCGGGCCTTGTCGGCGACCTTCTGCGCGGCGGTCGCGGTGGCGTCGCTGGCGTGGGCGGCGGCATCGGTGGCGGCGGCCTTGGCCTGGTCGGCGGCGTTGGCGGTCGCGTCGGCGGCATTGTCCAGCGCCTGCTGGGTGTCGGCGGCGGCGTGCTCGGACGCTTCGGCAGTCTTGTCGGCGGCTTCGCGGGTGGCGGCGGCGGCCTTGTCCACGGCTTCGCGGGCGGCGGCGCCAGCGCTGTCGGCGGCCTGTGCAGCGTCCTGCCTGGCCTGTTCGGCCTCCGGGCCCTTGCAGGCGGCCAGGGCCAGCAGCAGGGAGGCGGCCAGCAGGGGGGGGGTCAGCGGACGGATCTTCATGGCGGTCTCCAGTGCTGCAATGGATGGGGACGCCAGCCTATTCATGCCGTCGTGAAGGCCCGGTGGTGGTGCGGCGGCACCCTTCAGGCAAAGAAAAAGCCGCTGGCGAACCAGCGGCTTTTTCAGAACAGCGTGAAGAAAGAAGTTATTACTTCTTGGCTTCTTCAGCAGCGTCCTTGGCCTGCTCGGCGGTGCCTTCGGCAGCCTTGGCAGCGTCCTTGGCCTGCTCAGCAGCAGCGTCGGTAGCAGCAGCGCCGGTCTGGGCAGCAGCGTCAGCCGAAGCGTCGGCAGCGGTGGCGGCGGTGTCAGCGGCCTGCTGGGCAGCGTCGGCGGTCTGGGCGCCAGCAGCGGCGGCCTGGTCGGCAGCAGCCTGGGCTTCGGTGGCGGCTTCGTTGGCCGAAGCAGCGGCGTCCTGGGCAGCTTCCTGCTTCGAGCAGGCGGCCAGGGCCAGGGCCAGGGACATAGCGACCAGCAGCTTGTTGATGCTCATTGTGTGAATCCTCGTCGTTGAATTAGGCAACGCGCAACTGCGCGCCGACAACATGATGACAAGCCACGTTTGGCTGTCAAGCGATCCCGCATTCATTTTTGCGAAATCAGCGTTAATCCCTTTTAGATCAATTCGATGGCGATGGCCGTTGCTTCGCCACCACCGATGCACAGCGTGGCAATGCCGCGCTTGCCGCCGTGCGTGCGCAAGGCGTTGACCAGGGTTACCACCAGACGCGCACCGGACGCACCGATCGGATGGCCCAGCGCGCAGGCACCGCCATTCACGTTGATCTTCGCATGCGGGATGCCCAGTTCACGCATCGGCGCCATGGCGACGACGGCGAAGGCTTCGTTGATCTCGAACAGGTCCACCTGGTCCAGGGTCCAGCCGGTCTTCTGCAGCAGGCTGTGGATCGCGCCGATCGGGGCGGTGGTGAACCACTCCGGTTCCTGCGAATGGGTGGCGTGGCCGACGATGCGCGCCAGCGGGGTGATGCCGCGCGCGGTGGCGTCTTCCTCGGTCAGCAGGACCACGGCGGCGGCGCCGTCGGAAATGCTGGACGAGCTGGCGGCGGTGACGCTGCCGTCCTTCTTGAATGCGGGGCGCAGGGTCGGGATCTTGGCGATGTCCGAACGGCCCGGCTGCTCGTCGGTGGCGAACTCGACCTCACCCTTGCGGGTGGCGACCTTCACCGCGACGATCTCGTCGGCGAATGCGCCATTGGCCTGGGCGGCCTGGGCACGGCGCACCGATTCGATGGCGTAGGCGTCCTGCTCCTCGCGGGTGAACTGGTACTTGTCCACCGCGCATTCGGCGAACTCGCCCATGGCCTTGCCGTCGTAGGCGTTGACCAGGCCGTCGTGGGCCATGTGGTCCACCGCCTGGAAGTTGCCGAAGCGGTTGCCGGTGCGCGAATTGGGCAGCATGTGCGGGGCGTTGGACATCGATTCCATGCCGCCGGCGACCACGACCTTGGCCGAACCGGCCTTGATCAGGTCATGGCCGAGCATGATGGTCTTCATGCCCGAGCCGCACACCTTGTTCAGCGTGGTGGCACCGGCCGACAGCGGGATGCCCGCGGCGATGGCGGCCTGGCGGGCCGGCGCCTGGCCGAGGTTGGCCGGCAGCACGCAGCCCATCAGGACCTCGGAGACGTCGCTGGCCGGAACCCCGGACTGTTCAAGGGCAGCGGCGATGGCGGCCGCGCCGAGGGTCGGGGTGGGCACGCCGTTGAACTGGCCGAGGAAGGAGCCGATGGCGGTGCGCTTGGCGGCGGCGATGACGATGTTGGACATGGCAATCTCGTTGATGCGTAAGCAATGTTCGGAAAGGAGACGGCGGCTGTTGGATGCAGCGCTGTTTCCCGGCAGACTGCGTGGGGGTCGGCCCAAGTATAGAGGGTCGGCGATGGCTGCCGCCGGGCAGCCCTTGATGCCTGCAGGGAGCTTGGCAGGCCAACGTTCATGGGAAGGAATCGATGGAACGCAAGACGATGGCACGGTCGGTCCTGGGATCGGCATTGGTGGTTGCATTGACGGCATGTGGCGGCGGAGGCGGCGGCAGCAACGTGCGCGTCGATCCCCCACCGACCACCCCGCCGCCGCCCACCACGCCTCCGCCGACCACGCCCACCCAGCCGGCCGAACCGGCGATCAACGCGCACCTGTCCATCACCAAGGCCGACGCAGCGCGCAGCGCGGGGCTGGATGGCAGCGGCGTGCGCATCGGCATCGTCGATTCGGGCGTGCAGCGCAACCATCCCACCCTGAGCGGGCGGGTGCTGGCCAACTACAGCTACGTGGATCCGCGCAGCAACAACCTCAACAACGATGACGTGGTCGGCCACGGTACGGCGGTGGCTGAACTGGCGGCGGGCAAGGCCTTCGGGTCGTGGCCGGGAGGCATCGCACCGAACGCGCAGATCGTCTCGGCGCGGATCATTTCCGACACCCGTCCCACCGACGATGGATCGGGCAACGGCAACGAGGTCGATGGCGCGCTTGGCCTGGCGGGGGTCCACCAGGACCTGATCAACCAGGGCGTGAAGATCATGAACAACTCATGGGGCGGGCTCTACTGGACCAACGCCGCGGCCACCGCCCCGATCGCGGCCGAGTACCGCCCCTTCATCATCGGCAACAACGGCCTGGTGGTGTTCGCCACCGGCAATGAATCCAAGGCCAACCCGTCGGACATGGCGGCGCTGCCCAGCCAGGCCGGCCCGAACAATTCGCGCCCGGCCGCCGACCTGGAACGTGGCTGGCTGGCGGTGACCGCGGTCGATTCCACCGACCCCAGCAAGCTGGCCGGCTATGCCAACGCCTGCGGCGTGGCGGCCAGCTACTGCCTGGCGGCGCCGGGCGCAGCGATCTTCGTCAATCCGAATTACCCGACCGGCTCCACCCTGCTGTGGAACTACGGCACCTCGTTCGCCGCGCCGCTGGTGTCCGGTGCGGCGGCCGTGGTCTGGCAGAAATACCCGTACTTCAGCAACGACCTGGTACGGCAGACCCTGCTCGGCACCGCCACCGACCTGGGTGCGCCCGGCGTGGACAGCACCTTCGGCTATGGCCTGCTGAACATCGCCAAGGCCATCAACGGGCCGGCGAAGTTCGACTGGGGCAATGCCGTGGTCAACGTCTCGCAGACCGGCCTGGATTCGGTCTGGAGCAACGACATCAGCGGCAGCGGTGGCCTGGTCAAGCAGGGCGTCGGCGCGCTGGGGCTGTCGGGCACCAACACCTATACCGGCGAAACCCGCATCGAGCAGGGCACGCTGGCGCTGCGCGATGGCGGGTCGATCACCTCCAACGTGGTCGTGGTGCCGCAGGCCGGCGTGCCCGAGGGCGCCGCGCTGCAGTTCATGACCGGCACCAGCCGGATCCGCGGCAACGTCGACAACGGCGCCACCGTCATCCTGCGCAATGCCAATACCAGCGCCACCATCGAGGGCAACTACCTGCATCGTGCCGGTGCGCGGCTGAGCATTTCGCTGGGTTCCAACCCGCTGGAGATCACCGGCACGGCCACCCTGCAGGGCGGCGACGTGCACGTGGCCAGCATCGTCAGCGGCTACGTGGCCGCCGATGGCCGCACCCAGACCGTGCTGCATGCCGGCCAGGGCGTCACCGGCCGCTTCGACGCGGTCAGCAACAGCCTGCCGCAGGGCACCCTGCTGCAGAGTTCGTTGAACTACGGCAGCGACAACGTGGTGCTGGTCACCGACCGCATCAACGTCACCCAGGCCGCCAGCGTGGCGCGCGCCTCCAACGCCGCGCTGGCCTCGGCGCTGCGGGTGGAATCAGCGTTCGAACGCCTCGATCTCGGCGCCGGTTCGGCCTCCTTCGCCGATGGCGCGGCCGCGCTGCAGCGGGTGGAAGGCAACCAGGCCCTGCAGGCCAGCCTCGACAGCCTGTCCGGCAAGGCGCATGCGCTGGCCGCGGCGGCCACGTTCGACAGCATCGACCTGGGCCGCCGTGCATTGTCGGCCCGCTTCGGCCAGGTCCAGGCCGCTCCGCGGCTGGGCGGCACCTGGCAGAACGCGCTGGGCGATGCCGGCCAGGGCAGCTTCTCGGCCAGCGGCACCGACACCCGCGGCTGGATGATGGGCCAGGACGTGGCGATGGGCGGCAACGGCGTGCTCGGCTTCGCCTTCGGCGAACTGCGCAGCTACAGCAACAGCAGCTGGGGCGGCGACCGCGGGCGTGACCGGCAGTCGCAGGCGCAGCTGTATGCGGGCTGGAGCAGTGGTGGTGCCTACGCGCTGGGCCAGGTGGGCGCCGGCCAGTTCACCCGCCAGATCGATCGCCAGCTGCTGCTGGGAGCTGGCCAGTACGGCGTCAATGCGCGCTACGGCGGCAGCTTCAGCATGGCCAGCGTGGAGACCGGCTACCGCTTCGGGTCGGCGCATGCAGCGCTGACCCCCTACGTGGGCGCCGACTACGCGCGGGTCGACAACGATCGCTTCAGCGAACAGGGCGGGCTGGGCTTCGGCCTGCGCACGCAGGGCGGGATCAGCAGCCGCAGCCAGGCCTTGGCCGGTGTGCGCGCCGAGCGCGAGTGGCGCGGCTGGTCGCTGCGCGGCTATGCCGAGTGGCAGCAGCTGTTGTCCAGCCAGGGCCTGGATGCGGATGCGAGCTTCGTCGGCGTCGACGCATGGGCACCGATGGCCGGCCTGCAGCCGACGCGTTCCGGCGGCCTGTTCGGCGTATCGGTGGAATCGTGGTTGAGCCGCAACACGCGGCTGGGCTTCGGCTACGACCAGCGCTTCGGTCCGCGTGGGGATCTGCGCCAGGTGGCGCTGCGTTACAGCGCCGCTTTCTGATCGGGGTTACCCGGTAGTGCCGGCCGCTGGCCGGCATTCCCCGTGTCCCGCGGTGGGGCGGATCAACCGCCGCGCAGGTTGCCCAGGCGCGGGGTGCTGCGGCCCAGCGGCATCTTCAGCTTGCCGATGGACAGGATGCGCGCTTCGGCGATGCGGTCGGCCGCACGCTGCGGCGCGATGTTCTCGCGCTGGGACAGTTCGAAGATGCGCGTGAGGTTGTGGTAGATGCTGCGGATCAGGCGCATCGCGCGTTCGCGGTTGTAGCCGTCGATCTCCAGCGACACGTTCATCACGCCACCGGCGTTGACCGCATAGTCGGGCGCGTAGAGGATGCCGCGCGCATGCAGTTCATCGCCGATTTCCAGGCTGGACAGCTGGTTGTTGGCGGTGCCGCAGATGATCTTGGCCTTGATGCGCGGCAGGGTGTCGGCATTGATCGCGCTTTCCAGCGCGCACGGTGCGAACACGTCGGCGTTGACCTCGTGGATCTCGTCCGGCTTGACCGCCTCGGCACCGAAATCGCTGACCGCACGATCGACCAGGCTGCTGTCCAGGTCGGTCACGTACAGCTTGGCGCCGCGGTCGCGCAGCAGCTTGACCAGCTCCATGCCGATATGGCCCAGGCCCTGCACGGCGATGCTGGTCTTGCCCACTTCCTCGTGGCCGAACTTGAAGCGCAGCGACGCCATCAGCGCCTGCAGCGCGCCATAGGCGGTGAACGGCGCCGGGTCGCCGGAGCCGCCGTGGACCTGGTGCACGCCGGTCACGAACTGGCTTTCCAGGTAGATGTTTTCCATGTCGTTGACGTCGGTGCCGACGTCTTCGGCGGTGATGTAGCGGCCGCCCAGCGAATCGACGTAGCGGCCGAAGGCGCGGAACAGCACTTCGGTCTTGTCCACCTTCGGGTCACCGATGATGACTGCCTTGCCGCCACCGACATTGAGCCCGGCCAGTGCATTCTTGTAGGTCATCGTCCGGCTCAGCCGCAGCACGTCGGCCAGCGCCTCGTCGGTGCTGGCGTAGGGGCGCATGCGCACGCCGCCCAGGGCCGGGCCCAGGGTTGTGTTGTGGATGGCGATGATCGCCTTCAGGCCGGCATCCTGGTTGTGGCAGAACACAACCTGTTCGTGGCCGGTGGTGGCGAGGGTTTCGAATAGCATGGCGTCTCCGATGGCGCGATCAGCGGCGAACTGCAGCGAACTGCCAATGAACGGTAGGGTCCCAAAACAAAAAAAGCGACGTCGTCATGGCTGGGGGACGGGTCGCGCGGCGCCATTCTAGTCCATTCCCCCGGCATCTGCCGTGCAGATCCGAGCGGTCCGGGTTAAAGAAGATGAAAGTGCGGCCGATGCAGCGTCGACGGCAGGTGGCCGATGTGAAGAACGCGCAGGGGCAGTCAGTGGCAGCAGCAGTGCAACGACAGGGCCGATCCAGATGAGGCCGGCCTGGTGGCAAACGCTGGTGGGATGGGTGTCCCGGCTGTCCGGTACGGACCCGGTGCGCCTGGCGACGGCACCACGGCAGGCCGTGGCCGCCGCTGCAGCCAGCCTGCAGGGCGAGGCGCTGCCGCCGGCGGAGGTCGCCGCGCACCTGCAGCGTGGCCTGCATGCCCTGGCGCTGTACCCGCATCTGGCAGGTGAGCCGGCCACGCCCGGCCCGTCCGCGCTGGCCGACGCGGTGGACCGCGCGCTGCAGGACCGCGACTGGGCGACCCGGCAGCTGCCGCGGCGCCCGCAGCTGCTGCCGCAGCTGATCCAGACCGTCAATGACGAGGTGGCCTCGGCACGGGTGATGGCCGCGATCATCGGCCAGGACCCGGTGCTGACCGGCAACCTGCTGCGCATCGCCAACAGCCCGGCCTACAAGGTGCACGAACGGCCGGTGGACAGCCTGCAGCGGGCGGTGACCCTGGTCGGCACCGAAGGCGTGCGGCAGATCATCAGTGCCGTGCTGGTGCAGCCGGTCATGCAGGTGCAGTGCGAGGTGTTTCCGCAGTTCAGCGCGATCATCTGGGAGCATGCGCTGCTGGCCTCGCGCGCGGCGGCGGACCATGCGCGCACGGTCACCTTCGGCGATGCCTTCGCCGCGCAGTGGCTCGGCCTGGTGCAGGGGCTGGGCGCGGCGCTGGTGATGCGCCAGCTGCTGCAGGAAGCACAGGCACGCAACGAGACGGTGGCGCCGGCGTTGGCCCTGGACCTGCTGCAGCGCTGGTCGCTGCCGCTGGCCCAGCGCGTGGCGGCGGCCTGGGACCTGCCCGAACCGGTGCACCAGGCGCTGGCCGCCGATGCCGAAGGCGCGCTGGCCGACAGCCTGCGCCTGGGCAGCGCGGCCGCGGCCGCCAGCCTGCTGTGTCGCCACGGTCACGGTACCCAGGCGCGCATGCTGGCATTGCTGGAGCAGCTGCCCGCAGCGCCGCCGCACGCCCTGCGCTGGATCTGGCGGCGCCTGCACGGGCGCAACGTGGAAACCCTCGACGAAGCCATGCACGACGCCCACGGCGAGGGCGGCGCGTAAGCGCTACAGCTGCGATTCCACCGGCAGCCAGCTGATGATGCGGGCGGTCGCACGCGCGCGCAGCGTGCTGCCGGGTTCGCGGCCCACCCAATGTGGCGGTGGCTGCCGTTCCAGCCAGCGCAGGTCATCGTCGGGACCCAGCGCCAGCCACCAGCTGTGCAGCGGGTCGGCCAGGCGCAGGTATTCCTCGCGCAGCCGCGCTCCCAGCACCGGGTCATCGAACAGCACGCCCATTTCGGTGTTGAGGTAGGCCGAGCGTGGGTCGAGGTTGAACGAGCCGACGAAGCCGCGGTGGTCGTCGATGACGAAGGCCTTGGTGTGCAGGCTGGCGCCGCTGCTGCCGAACAGGCTGGATTCGCCGGGCTCACCGTGCGCCTTCAGTTCGTACAGCTGCACGCCGGCCTTCAGCAGCGGCTCCCGGTAGCCCATGTAGCCACCGTGCACGGCCGCCACATCGGTGGCGGCCAGCGAATTGGTCACCACGCCCACCTGGGCGCCACGCGCGGCCATCGCCGACAGGCCCTGCAGGCCATCCGCGCCAGGCACGAAGTAGGGCGACACCAGCAACGCGGTATGGCGGGTGGACTGCAGCTCTTCGACCAGCGCGCTGACCAGCCAGTCATCACGCGCATCGTTGCGGTGCTTCATCGGCGGGTCGGAAAGGATGCGAACGTTGGCGCTCCAGTGCAGCGGGTCCGGGCCCGGCTGGCGCTGCGCGCGCGAATCAGCGACCCGCTGCAGGTAGGGCCGTGCCTTGGCGTGCAGCGCATCCCGATCGGACTGGCGCACCAGCGCGCGCAGCTGGGCATCGGTGTAGGTGGCCAGCGCGGCGATGGGAATGGCGGTGTCGCTGTTCCAGTAGTCGTCGAAGATGCGGTTGGCCTGTTGCACCGCCGGCCCGGCCACCACCAGGTCCAGATCCTGGAAATTCACGTCGTTGCGCGCGCTGAAATATTCCTCGCCGATGTTGCGGCCACCGACGATGGCCACGCGGCCGTCGGCGATCCAGCTCTTGTTGTGCATGCGGTGGTTGACGCTGAAAGCGCGCTGGATCATTTCCAGCGTGCGCGCAATGCCGCTGCGGTTGCGGAACGGGTTGTACAGGCGGATCTCGATGTTGGGGTGCGCATCGAGCGCCATCATCAGCGCGTCCTTGTCCTTGGCGTTCATGTCGTCAAGCAGGATGCGCACGCGCACGCCACGTTCCGCGGCGTCGTACAGGGCCTTGGCCATCAGGTGGCCGACCAGGTCGTCCTGCCAGATGTAGTACTGCAGGTCCAGGCTGCGCCCGGCCTGTTCGGTGATCTTCGCGCGTGCCGCGAACGCGTCCATGCCATCGCTGAGGAAGGCCACGCCGGATTGGCCGGGGTGGGCTTCCAGCTCGGGCAGCAGCTGGCGGTCGATGGCGGTCTGTGCCGGCTGCAGCGGCAGCACGTGCGAGACCGGCCCGTGTGCCTGTGGCGTCAGGTGGTCGGCCAGCAGCAGGCCGGACAGCACCAGCAACAGCAGGGCGGCGATGATGATCGCAACGACGCGCAGCACGCGTCGCCAGGGCGGCAGGGACGGGCTCATGCCATCGATGGTAGATCCACGCCATGCGTGGATGCCACCAGCGCCCGTGCCTGCGGCCCCGGATGGGGTCGGATCCCTTGCCACAGGCAAGGGCTCTGACCCCGGAAGCTCAGAACCGCTCGTCGCTGCCCAGGTAGCGCCACTGCGCCGGCGGCAGCGGCCCCAACGCCACGCGGCCGATGCGCAGGCGGCGAACCGCGGCCACCTGCAGCCCGGCGTTGCCCACTGCCGTGCGCAAGCCCTTGGCGGTCAGGCCCTTGCCGGCAAAGCGCAGGCGCTGCTCGTTCTGCCAGCTGACCTTGGCGCCACCGGATTCGTGCTGCAGGCGCGCCATCAGCCACGGCCCGCGCTCTGGCCCGCCCTCGGCCACTTCCACCAGGTATTCCTGTTCGGTGCGGCCCAGGTTGCGCTGCAGGTGGGCGAGGGCGGCAGGGTCCTGGCTGACCACGACCAGGCCGCTGTCGGCCGCCGGCAGCGATGCCGCCAGCTGCAGCCCATGGAAATGACGCTGCAGCGGACGGATGTCGCTCGCATCGAGCTCGCTGCGGGTGGCGCTGCTCACCATTGCGCACAGCGTTTCGGCGGCGACGTCGGCCGGCTTGTGCAGCAGCATGGTGACCCGCTCGGCCTTGGTGTCTTCGGCCTGTTCGGCCATCACGATCACCGCGCTCTCATCGACCGGGCGCTGCGGCTGTTCGACCACCTCGCCATTGACCGTGACCCAGCCGCCTTCGATGTAACGGCGCGCTTCGCCGCGCGGGATGCCGAGCAGGGCGGCCAGGTGTTTGTCGAGGCGGGTCGGTTCCATGGCGGGCAGGTCGGTCAGGGGGCGCGCAGTGTAGCTGCTGCGGGCGGTCAGCGCTGGCTGCGGTTGGCCAGTTCGGTCAGGTACAGGCGGGTATCGAACTCGAGCTGCAGGTACTCCGGTTCCATGTGCTGGCACAGCTGGTAGAAGGCCTTGTTGTGGTCGGCCTCCTTCAGGTGGGCCAGTTCATGCACCACGATCATGCGCAGGAAGGCCGCCGGCGCCTGGCGGAACACTGTGGCGATGCGGATCTCGCGGCTGGCCTTGAGGTGGCCACCGTGCACGCGGGAAATGGCGGTGTGGGTGCCCAGCGCGTGCTTGATGACTTCCAGCGTGTTGTCGTAGCAGACCTTGTTGAGCGGGACCGATTTGCGCAGGTAACGGTCCTTCAGGTCCTGCGTGTAGTCGTACAGCTGGCGATCGCTGCGTACCTCGTGCGGATCGGGGTAGCGCTGCTGCAGCCAGGGGCCGAGCTTGCCCTGGGCCAGCAGTTCGCTGACCTGGGCGACCAGGGGTTCGGGATAGCCGGTGAGGTACTTCAGGACAGCCATGCAGGGGCGGCGGGGCGTCGGTAGAATGGGGCATCCAAGATTACACGCGGTACGCAACGACCATGGCAAAGCCCAACGCGCTGCAGGAACAATTGCTCAAGGCCGGCCTGGCCAAGAAGTCGCAGGCCAGCGCCGCTGCGAGCGCCCAGGCCAAGGCCCGCCAGGGCAAGGCGGAATCGACCTCCGCCGAGGTCCAGCGCGAAGCTGAACGCGCCCGCGCCGAGAAGGTCGAGCGCGACCGTGCGCTGGCCGCCGAGCGAAATGCGCAGGCCAAGCTGGCTGAACAGAAGGCGCAGGCGAAGCAGATCATCACCGCCCATGCCGTGCCCCACAAGGGCGATGACGAGTACCGCTTCAGCGACGGCGCGGCGATCCGCACCCTGCTGATCGACCCCAAGCTGCGCAAGGCGCTGTCGGTGGGCGTGCTGGTGATCGTCGCCCAGGGCGAGGGTTATGCGCTGCTGCCGCGTGCCGCCGCCGAGAAGGTGCGTGAGCGCGCCCCGGAAGCAATCATCGTCGACCACGGCCAGCCGGGCTCGACCGCCGAGATCTCGACCGGCAACGCCGAGGACGACGCGTACTACGCCCAGTTCCAGGTGCCGGACGACCTGGTCTGGTAATCAAAAAGGGGACGGAGGGGATCAAGTCGTTTGTGCCACAAACGACTTGATCCCCTCCGTCCCCTTTTCGCGCTGCCGTTTGCGGCGGGGTGTATCGTCCCCATATCAGGCGACACACCTGCGGAGGATGGCCATGGCCACCGGATGGGCGGGAGACGGCGCGGTCCAGGACCAGATCGACGCCACCGTCGACGATGCGATCGCCCGCGCGCGGCGCCAGCTGCGGCAGGGCCCGGGTCTGGAACACTGCGAGGAATGCGACGCGCCGATTCCGTTGGCGCGGCGCGAGGCCGTGCCCGGCGTACGGCTGTGCGTGGCCTGCCAGCAGGCACTGGACGACGATGAGCAGGCGCATGCCGGCTACAACCGGCGCGGCAGCAAGGACAGCCAGCTGAGGTAAAGGGGGGGGGGTATTGCAGGGCTGCGCCCGGCACCTGCCGACTCCGAAGCAACATCAAGAGCGGCATACCGGGGGCTGGCGGGGCGGTGGGGGGGGGCAGGACACGCCGTAAACCCATCCCTGGGGGCTCGTAGGCGCCATCCATGGCGCCTGCGGTCCTGCCCACCCACACCGCCCCGCCTCTGACAGATTCCGTGCGCTGCTGGCAAATGCAGCTGTTGGTGGGTGCCGACCGTTGGTCGGCACAATTGTCAGATATCGAATGAATTCATCCACGCATGGCGTGGATCTACTGGGACGGGCGGCTGTTGGTAGGTGTCGACCTTGGTCGACACGATTTTTCTGTCAGATATCGATATTCAAACTGGGGTCAGAGCCCGTTGCTCAGCAACGGGATCCGACCCCGTGCCGTTCCGACAGATCGCGGAGCATTGTCGAAGGCGGGGTGGGTCCGGTTGAGGGGGCGTGAGCCGCATGGATGCGGCGACCGAGCTTACATGGACGTACTTGCAGCGTCCCCCTCAACCGGACCCAACCCGCCAACCCACGGATAGCCCGCTGTTGCTGTTGCTTCGGCTTCGGCTTCGGCAGGTGCAGGGCGCAGCCCTGCAAAGAAAACCCTTCCCTCAGCCGTCGCCTTGGATGCCACCCGGCACGTGCGAGGGATCGCGCCAGCGCCGCACCGTGCGCTGGAAGAACAGGTTGTTCGGCAGCTGCAGCACCGTGCCCTCGTGGCCGTTGCCGCTTTCCTGCAGCGTCGTGTAGATCAGGTTCACGTCGATCACCCGGCCCTTCAGGCCCGGCTTCTCGCCGTTCTCCAGCACCTCGATGTAGTCATGCAGGCGGAACGGGCGCGTGGTGAAGATCAGCAGCGTGCAGAAGATGTTGGACAGCACGCTCCACGCCGCGAAGAACGCCACCGCACCCACCGCGGCAAAACCGGTGAAGGCCGTCCACAGCACCGAGGGCGAAGCACCCAGCAGGCTGAGGATGTACAGCAGCGCGCTGAAATAGACCACGAAGCTGGTGATCCGGCGCGCGCCCATCGCCATCTCCGGCGGCAGCGTGTAGTGCTCGGCGAAGCGGCGGATCAGGCGGCGGGCAAGCACCCGCAGCAGCCAGGCGACCACCAGTACCAGCACGATCTGCAGGGCGATGCCGATGTAGTGCAGCCACGGGTGGCTCCAGGCGGGCAGGTGGTCTTTCAGCGACAACATCATGGGGCGACAGCATCTGGCGTTAACGACCCTTGATGTTACCCGGCGCGTGCCGGGGTTTCGACCGATCCCGACCAGGCCACGCAGACCAGGGCCTGGCGATGCTGATGCACGCACGCCTGGCCGCTGTCCGCGCGCAGCTGCAGCGACAGGTCCAGGGCCTGCAGCACGACGCAGGCGACGATCACCAGCAGGGCGGCGCAGGAGGGGCTGGACATGGCAGGACTCCGGGAATTTTCACCAAGGACCCTGCATGGATGCAGCCGGCACCGAAAAGGTTGCAATGCGGCTGCCGTCAATCGGTCTTAAACCTTTTTCCGGGTCGCCGCATCCAAGCGATATGCTCGACACCACCATGCCCGCGCTGCCTGCCGCCAACGACGCCGTCGACGATCCCGCCCTGGTGCGGGCCGCGGCCGCCGGCGACATGGCGGCCTATGAACAGCTCTACCGGCGCCACTCGCCGCGTGTGTTCGCCGTGCTGTGGCGGCTGTGTGGCGGCCAGCAGGCGCGCGCCGAGGATGCGCTGCAGGAAGCCTTCCTGCAGGCCTGGAAGGCGCTGCCGGGGTTCCGCTTTGAAAGCAGCCTGGCCACCTGGCTGCACCGGTTGGGGGTGAACGCGGCGCTGATGGAACTGCGCGGGCGCGCCGCCGGGCAGGACCACGACAGCCTCGATGATGTCGACGGCGGCCTGCAGGAGCTGGCCGTGCACGATCGCTGCGCCGGCACCGAGCGCGACCTGGAGCGCGCGCTGGCGACGCTGCCACCCCGCGCCCGTGCGGTACTGGTACTGCACGACATCGAGGGCTGGAAACACCAGGAGATCGCCGAACAGCTGCAGATGGCCGTCGGCAGTTCCAAGGCACAGCTGCACCGCGCGCGTGGCCTGTTGCGCGCGCGTCTGGGAGACATGACATGAGTACCCACGAAACCGATCACGACCACGACCCCGATCTGCAGGCGCGGCTGCGCGCGCTGCCCGACCAGCGCATGCCCCCGGCCGATGGCTGGGCACGCCTGGCGGCGCAGCTGCCGCCACGCGAATCCGCACCCGTCGCGGTGGAGCACGCGGATAACGTCGTCGCCCTCCCGCAGCGCCGCCGTCTGCGCGCGTGGCTGCCGCTGGGCGCGGCGCTCGCCGCCAGCCTGGCCGTCTATGCCGTGGCACCGTGTCGACAGGCGCCGCTGCAGGCACCGGCGCCATCGACCCTGCAGCTGCAGGCGGCGGCCATGACCGAGCAGTACCAGCAGGCCGTGGCATCGCTGCCCGGTGGCCGCGCGGCGGCCTGGCAGCCGGCCCTGCACGAACTGGATGAAAGCGCGGCACAGATCCGTGCCGCGCTGGCGCAGGATCCGCGCGCACCGCACCTGCTTGGACAGCTCAAGCGTACCTACGCGCTGCGGCTGGAATTGACCCGGCAGGCGGCGCAGGCCGCCGCGGCCGGAATGACAACCTGAGGAGACACACCATGCGATCCCTTTTTCCGCTCTGCGCTGCGTTGCTGCTGTTGCCCTCGCTGGCCCTGGCCGACACCCGCGTCGATGAGCGCCATACCCTGGCAAGTGGTGGCCGCATCGAGCTGAGCAACGTGGCCGGCAAGGTCACCGTGCGCGGCTGGGACCGCAACGAGGTGCAGCTGACCGGCAGCCTTGGCGATGGCCTGCAGCTGCGCCAGGAAAAGAGCGCCAACCGCGTGCGCTGGGAAGTGGAGTATCCGCGCCGCCACACCAGCGGCACGGCGACGCTGGTGCTGAATGTCCCGCGCGCGTCGGAACTGCTGCTGAGCACGGTCAGTGCCGACCAGGACATCAGTGGCATCGACGTGCGCCGGCTGCAGGCCGATACGGTCAGTGGCAGCCTGACCGCGGCCGGACGCAGTGGCGACAGCAAGCTCAATACGGTCAGTGGCAACGTCATCGCCAAGCTGCAGACGCCGCGCCTGGATGTGAACACGGTCAGCGGTCGCATCGAGGCCGGTGGCGGCGTGTCTGGGGATATTGGTGCGCAGACGGTGTCTGGTCGGGTCGGCGTGGATGCCGGCCGCGTCCAGCGCCTGGCGGTGGAGACGGTCTCGGGCAGCATCGATCTGTCCACTTCCGGCCTGGCGCCGGGGGGCCGCATCAACGTCGAATCGGTCAGTGCGTCGGTGAACCTGCGGTTGCCGGTCAAGGTCTCGGCACAGCTGTCGGTGAACAGCTTCGCCGGCTCGATCAACAGTGATGCCGGCACGGTGGAGCGGCCGCGCTATGGGCCGGGCAGCAGCCTGGACACGAAGCTGGGTGGCGGTGATGGTGACATCCGCATCCAGTCGCATTCGGGCAGCGTGCGGGTCAGCCTGGACCGCTGAGCGCGGCCCGGCAGGCCGCGGCGGCAGCGCCGCCGCGGTCAGGGTGGGTCAGCTGGCTTTCTTCAGCGCCCAGGTGGTGCCAAGCACTTCGATCTTGCCACCGCTCTTGCGGAACGCGGCCAGATCGGACGCAATCGAATCGCTGCTGACCGTGGTGCTGGCGGCCGCGCCCTTGCGTTCGCTGCGGATGCTGTTGGTAGCCTTCGCGGGGGTCTTTGCCTTGCGGGGCATGGTTGCTCCTGTCAGGTGGAAGGGGAGGAAAGCGACCAGGCATCGGCCTGGCGCAGGTAATCCTGCCGCTCGCGGCGGCAGTCGTCGCCACCCATCGAAAACTGGCGGCAGATCGCCGGGCGCTGCGAATAGATCGTGCAGCGCAGGTGATAGGGATCGATCGCCGCGCACCAGCCCTCGTCGTTACGCGCCATCACGGCACGGCCGTGCCTGTCGCGCGAGGTATACTGGCGGGGCACGTCGTCGCCGGCCTGCAGCAGCACGGGCAACCGGCAACAGACCGCGTCACAACGGCGGCAGTCGATGGGTGCAGGTGCTTCTTCAGGTTGTGCGGCCACAGGGGCCAGGCGGGTGCCCAAAGCGGGTCTCGATGGCGGCTCGGGTAGTACGCGGACCATGAACGAGCCAGAAGGCATGGCCGCAAGGCCCGCGAGGCGGGCCGGGCCCTACCCGGGTACACACACCGGCGCAGCCGGCGGAAGGTAGAGCCCTATCAAGCCTACCGAGGGTAGCAAACTCCGCGTAACGTTTTGTTAATCCCGGCTGGCTGCCGCGAGCGCCAGGCCCTGGACGACGCCCAGCGAGGGCTCGCCGTGGACCATGCGGGCGCCCGGGAAGGCCTCGGCGGCGGCCTGCCGCAGGTAGCCGGCGCGGGACATGCCGCCGGTCAGGAACACCGCATCCGGGTCGCCGCCGATGTCGGTGCGGACCCGGGCCAGCAGCTCGCGGATCTGGGTCAGGTAACCCGAGGCGGCCGTGGCCAGGCCTTCGGTGCTGCTGTCGGCGTGCAGGTCGCGGGCGATGTAGTCCAGCGTGCTGCGATGGCTGGGGCTGCTGCTCAGGGCGATCTTGGCGCGTTCGACGTCGCGGTACAGGCGCGCGGTGTTGCCGGTGTCCTGCAGCGCCTGCAGGCGCGAACCCCACGGATCGTCGACATGGTCGTACTTGTGCTGGCGGAAATCGCGCTGGCGGGTCATGTCCTGCACGGTGGCCGCTTCCACGTAGTGGTGGGCGGGCACGCGGGTGACGCCACGGCCGAACAGCGGCATGTAGCTGGACAGGCTCAGTGACAGGTCGATATCGGTACCGCCGCGGGCGATACCCCAGGCGCGATGGATGCGCGGGGCGGCATCGCCACCCACTTCGGCGTGGGCGATGTCGGTGGTACCACCGCCGATGTCGACGATGACGGCCTGGTGCCGCTCACGGCTTTCGGCGTGGTAGTGCATGGCCGCCGCGGCCGGTTCCTCGAGGAAATCGATCTGGTCGAAGCCGGCCTGGGTGGCGGCCTCGCGCAGGATGTCCAGTGCCTGGTCGTTGCCGGCGGCGCCGATCGAGCTGCGGAACTGCACCGGACGGCCGAGCAGGGCCGCGCGCAGCGGCTGGCCGAGCTGGGCGCTGGCGGTCAGGCGGATGTGTTCGAGGATGTGCGCGGCGATGCCGGTGATGGTCTGGCGCGCGCGCGGGTGCAGGTTGTAGCCGAGCATCGACTTCGGGCTCTGCACCAGGTTGCCTTCGTGTTCCTCGAAATAGGCTTCCAGGGCGTCATCGCCGTAGATGGCGTTCTGCAGCAGGTCGCTGGCGCTGCGTTCCTTGCCGGCGCGGGCTTCCATCCATTCGCGGCGCAGGGCGCGCAGGGCTTCGCGGCGCAGCGCCTGCGGGGTGCGTTCCTGGCCGGCGGCGCGGGCGGCACGCGCGGCGCTGTCGATCATCTGCTGCAGTTCGTGTTCCTGGCCGGCATCGAGCTGGAAGTCGTCCGGATCGGGTACCACGCCGGGGAAATACACGCTGGTGCGGAACTGTTCGGCATCGCCGAAGCGGATCGGCAGCAGCTGTCCATCACGGACGATGGCGGCGGCGGAGTTGCTGGTACCGAAGTCGATGCCAAGGCGCATGGGGAGGTCCGGGGGCGGGCGGGGGCCGCGCACTCTGCTGCAGTTCGGGTCTTCCTGCAAGTTCCCCCTCTGCTTCGGATGGGTTCAGCGCCTCCCTGCTCCGTGTTCAGCCGAGGGGGCGGCCGGAGCAGGACACGCCGTAAACCCATCCATGGGGGCTCGTAGGCGCCATCCATGGCGCCTGCGGTCCTGCCC
>NZ_JBRRCR010000042.1:0-34426 GCF_056759115.1 Stenotrophomonas sp. STEN087
TCCTGCGGGTTGGCGGGGTGGGGCCGGTTGCGGGGGACGCCGTAAACCCATCCATGGGGGCTTGGTCGCCGCATCCATGCGGCTCACACCCCCTCAACCGGACCCACCCGCCTTCGACAGTTTCCAGCGATCTGCCGGCAAACCCTGGGGTCGGATCCCGTTGCTACGCAACGGGCTCTGACCTCTCTTTGTTTGTCGATATCTGACAGATGTGCCGACCAACGGTCGGCACCCACCAACAGCCGCGGGAAACTGTCGGGGGTGGGGCGCAGCCCTGCCGAGACACCCCCGCCGGGGTAAACTAGCTGGATGGCTTCCCGTCCCGCGCACGATCTGCTCCAACGCGTCTTTGGTTACGACGATTTCCGTGGTCCCCAGCAGGACATCGTGGAGCACGTGGCTGCCGGACATGACGCACTTGTCCTCATGCCCACCGGCGGCGGCAAGTCGCTGTGCTACCAGGTCCCGGCCCTGCTGCGCGATGGCGTCGGCATCGTCATCTCCCCGCTCATCGCCCTCATGCAGGACCAGGTCGAAGCCCTGCGCCAGCTCGGCGTGCGCGCCGAATACCTGAACTCGACCCTGGATGGCGAAACCGCCGCCCGCGTCGAGCGCGAGCTGCTGGCCGGCGAGCTGGACATGCTCTATGTCGCCCCCGAGCGCCTGCTGACCGGCCGCTTCCTGTCGCTGCTCTCACGCAGCCACATCGCCCTGTTCGCCATCGACGAGGCGCACTGCGTGTCGCAGTGGGGCCACGATTTCCGCCCAGAGTACCGCCAGCTGACCGTCCTGCACGAGCGCTGGCCGGACATCCCGCGCATCGCGCTGACCGCCACCGCCGACCCGCCCACCCAGCGCGAGATCGCCGAGCGCCTGGACCTGGCCGAGGCCCGCCACTTCGTCAGCTCGTTCGACCGCCCCAACATCCGCTACACCGTGGTGCAGAAGGACAATGCCCGCAAGCAGCTGACCGATTTCCTGCGCGGCCACCGCAGCGAGGCCGGCATCGTCTACTGCATGTCGCGGCGCAAGGTCGAGGAGACCGCCGAATTCCTCTGCGGCCAGGGCTTCAATGCCCTGCCCTACCACGCCGGCCTGCCGCCGGAAGTGCGCGCCGACAACCAGCGCCGCTTCCTGCGCGAGGACGGCATCGTCATGTGCGCGACCATCGCCTTCGGCATGGGCATCGACAAGCCGGACGTGCGCTTCGTGGCGCATACCGACCTGCCCAAGTCGATGGAAGGCTACTACCAGGAAACCGGCCGCGCCGGCCGTGATGGCGAGGCCGCCGAGGCCTGGCTGTGCTACGGCCTGGGTGACGTGGTGCTGCTCAAGCAGATGATCGAGCAGTCCGAGGCCAGCGAGGAGCGCAAGCAGCTGGAGCGGTCCAAGCTGGACCACCTGCTGGGCTACTGCGAATCCATGCAGTGCCGCCGCCAGGTGCTGCTGGCCGGCTTCGGCGAGACCTATCCGCAGCCCTGCGGAAACTGCGACAACTGCCTGACCCCACCCGCCGCCTGGGATGCCACCATCCCCGCGCAGAAGGCGCTGAGCTGCGTCTACCGCAGCGGCCAGCGCTTCGGCGTCGGCCACCTGATCGACATCCTGCGCGGCAGCGAGAACGAGAAGATCAAGCAGCAGGGCCACGACAAGCTGAGCACCTACGCCATCGGCCGCGACCTCGATGCGCGCACCTGGCGCAGCGTGTTCCGCCAGCTGGTGGCCGCCAGCATGCTGGAAGTGGACAGCGAGGGCCACGGCGGCCTGCGCCTGACCGACGCCAGCCGCGACGTGCTGACCGGCCGCCGCCAAATCAGCATGCGCCGCGATGCCGCCAGCACCACCGGCGGCCGCGAGCGCAGCGCGCAGCGCACCGGCCTGTCGGTGCTGCCGCAGGACCTGGCCCTGTTCAACGCCCTGCGTGGCCTGCGTGCCGAGCTGGCCCGCGAACAGAACGTGCCGGCCTTCGTGATCTTCCACGACAGCACCCTGCGCAACATCGCCGAACAGCGGCCGACCAGCCTGGACGAACTGGCCCGGGTGGGTGGCATCGGTGGCACCAAGCTGAGCCGCTACGGCCCGCGCCTGGTGGAGATCGTGCGCGAGGAAGGCTGACCGTTCTGGCGTCCCGCGCTGCGCGCTCGCCGGGCATGGCCCGGCGCTACCGCATGCGGTGCATGCCTTTGTAGAGCCGAGCCCATGCTCGGCTGCCCTTGCCGCAGAAGCAGCCGAGCACGGGCTCGGCTCTACATTGGTGCCGCTCCAACCTTGAACCATCCATTCAGGCAGAAGTGCATCCCGCGCCGCTTGCCGCTAAATTGACGTCCATGTCCCTCGCCTCGACCCTGCTCCGCGTCGTGCTCATGCTCAGCCTGTTGCTCAACGGGTTGAACGCGGCCATGGCCAGCGGGCACGAGCAGATGGGCCAGATGGCGCATGCCATGGCCACCGCCGAGGCGGCCGAGGGCGATTGCCACCACCACGCCGGCATGAAGGCCGAGCCCGCCCCGCACGCCGAAGCCCCGGCCCACGACGCCCACTGCCAGATCAAGGACTGCGTGCGCAGCTGCGCCCAGCACCCGCTCCTGGCCGTGCAGCCGCAGCCCTTCCTGGCCGGCCCGGCACTGTCGCTGGCCCCGCAGCCGATGCCCGGCGCTGGCCGCCCGGCACCGCCGCTGCCGCCCATCTCACGCCCTCCCATCGGCTGATTCCACGCGTACCGCCGTCGGCCAGCTGCTGGCGCCTTCCCGTGTCTGGAGTCACCCATGAATACCCGCATTCCCCCCGGCCCGGGCGGCCTGCCCATGCCGTCGCGCCGCCTGTTCGTACAGGGCCTGGCCGCCGGCGGCGTGGTCGCCGGCGCCACCGCCATCGGCGTGCCGCAGCGCGCGCTCGCTGCGGCCAGCGCCACCCCGCGCCTGGCCGGCTCACCGGCCGTGCTCACCGATACCCGCGTCGAACTGGCCATCGGCGAGTCGCTGGCCAACTTCACCGGCCGCACCCGCCCGGCGATCACCGTCAACGGCTCGCTGCCCGCGCCCATCCTGCGCTGGCGCGAAGGCCAGGCCGTGGACCTGTTCGTGCGCAATACGCTCGAGCGCCACCCCACCTCCATCCACTGGCACGGCATCCTGTTGCCGGCCAACATGGACGGCGTGCCCGGCCTCAGCTTCAACGGCATCGGCCCCGGCGAGACCTACCACTACCACTTCCAGCTGAAGCAGTCGGGCACCTACTGGTACCACAGCCATTCGATGTTCCAGGAGCAGGCCGGCCTGTACGGCGCGCTCATCATCGACCCGGCCGAACCGGCCCCGTACCACCACGACCGCGAGCACGTGATCCTGCTCTCGGACTGGACCGACATGGACCCGGGCGCGCTGTTCCGGCGCATGAAGAAGCTCGCCGAGCACGACAATTACTACAAGCGCACCCTGCCCGACTTCGTGCGCGACGTGCGCCGCGATGGCTGGTCGGCCGCCGTGGCCGACCGCGGCATGTGGGGCCGGATGCGGATGACGCCCACCGATATCTCCGACGTCAACGCCCACACCTACACCTATCTGATGAACGGCACAGCCCCGGCCGGCAACTGGACCGGCTTGTTCCGCAGCGGCGAAAAGGTGCTGCTGCGCTTCATCAACGGCGCGTCGATGACCTACTTCGACGTGCGCATTCCCGGCCTGAAGATGACCGTGGTCGCCGCCGACGGCCAGTACATCCATCCGGTCAGCATCGATGAGTTCCGCATCGCCCCGGCCGAGACCTATGACGTGCTGGTGGAACCGACCGGCCAGGATGCCTTCACCATTTTCTGCCAGGACATGGGACGCACCGGCTTCGCCGCCGGCACCCTGGCCGTGCGCCATGGCCTGCAGGCACCGGTACCGCAGCGCGACCCGCGCCCACTGCTGACGATGTCCGACATGGGGCATGAAATGGGTGGCCACGGTGGCCACGACATGGCATCGATGAAGAGCATGGAAGGCGGCTGCGGTGCCAGCATGGGCCACGGCGCCCACGGTGATGCCAGCGCCAGCAAGGCACCGAAGCACCCCGCCAGCGAACGCAACAACCCGCTGGTGGACATGCAGAGTTCGGCCAGCGAACCGAAGCTGGATGACCCCGGCATCGGCCTGCGCGAAAACGGCCGCCAGGTGCTGACCTACGGCGCCATGCACAGCCTGTTCGAAGACCCCGATGGGCGCGAACCCAGCCGCGAGATCGAGCTGCACCTGACCGGGCACATGGAGAAGTTCGCCTGGTCGTTCGACGGCATCCCCTTCGCCAGCGCCGAACCGCTGCGGCTGAACTACGGCGAGCGCATGCGCATCGTGCTGGTCAACGACACCATGATGCAGCACCCGATCCATCTGCACGGCGTGTGGAGCGACGTGGAAAACGCACAGGGCGAATTCCAGGTGCGCAAGCACACGGTGGACATGCCGCCGGGCACCCGCCGCAGCTACCGCGTGCGCGCCGATGCGCTCGGCCGCTGGGCTTACCACTGCCATCTGCTGTACCACATGGAAGCGGGGATGATGCGCGAAGTGAGGATCGAAGAATGAGCCGTCACCTCTCCCGCAGCCTGCTGGCCCTGGGCCTGGCCACTGCCCTGCCCGCGTTCGCGCAGTCGCATGACGCGCATGCCGGCCATGACATGGCCGCGCCCGCAAAGGCGCCGGTCGACCATTCGAAGATGGACCACTCGAAGATGGATCATTCGAGCATGAACCACGGCGCGATGGATCACTCGCAGATGGACCATTCGGCAATGGGCCACGAGATGCCCATGCCCGCGCCGAGTGAACCGCGCGAACCCATCCCGGTGCCCACCGACGCCGACCGCGCCGCCGCCTTCCCGCCCATCGACCACGGCGCCATGCAGCACACGCCGGAGATCAACAGCCTGCTGCTGATCGATCGGCTGGAACACTGGGATGGCAGGAACGGTAACGGCCAGGCCTGGGAAGCCACCGGCTGGATCGGTGGCAACATCAACCGCCTGTGGCTGCGCAGCGATGGCGAGCGCAGTGCCAGCCGCACCGAGTCTTCGTCGCTGGAAGCGCTGTATGGCCGCAGCGTGTCGCCGTGGTGGGACGTGCTGGTCGGTGTGCGCCAGGATTTCCGCCCCGCCGATTCACGCACCTGGGCCGCCCTCGGCATCCAGGGCCTGGCACCGTACAAGTTCGAAAGCTCGGCCACGCTTTACCTGGGCTCCGGCGGGCAGGTGCTGGCCAAGGCCGATGTGGAATACGAGGTGCTGCTGACCAACCGGCTGATCCTGCAGCCGGTGGTGGAAGCCACGCTGGCAGCCAAGGACGAACCGGAATACGGCATCGGCCGCGGCCTGAACCAGGTCGAGACCGGCCTGCGCCTGCGCTACGAGTTCAGCCGCCGCTTCGCGCCGTACATCGGCATCAGCCACGAGCGCAGTTTCGGTGATGCGGCCGACGCTGCCGGTGACCACGCACGCGATACGCGCTGGGTAGCCGGTGTGCGTATGTGGTTCTGAGCCCTTCAGACCTCGTGACGGGCCCGGCAGACACCGGGCCCGCTACACTGCTCCCTCCCTCCACCGGCGTTGACCATGTCCCTGCAGATCCGTCGCGCGACACCTGACGATGTCGAAGCGCTGACCGCTATCGCCGTCGCCACCTACGTTGAAACCTGGGGTGACTCGTACCCACCGCAGGAACTGGATGAGTTTCTGCAGACGCATTACGGGCTGGATGCCCAGCGCGAAGAGCTCCTGCATCCGCAGAGTGCGATCTGGCTGCTGCTGGATGGCGACACCAGTCTGGCCGGGTATCTGGCAGCGGGTGCCAATACCCTGCCGCATGCCGATGCGCGCGAGGGCGACATTGAACTGAAACGGCTGTACGTGCTGGCCGCCTACCAGAACGACGGGCACGGCACGCGCTTGATGGACACCTTCATCCACTGGCTCGACCAGCCCAAGCGCCGCACCCTGTGGGTGGGCGTGTGGGAGGAGAACTTCGCCGCGCAGCGCTTCTACGCGCGCTACGGTTGTGAGAAAGCCGGCGAGTACGATTTCATCGTCGGCAGCACGCGCGACCGCGAGTTCATCCTGCGGCGGCGGTAGAGTCGAGCCATGCTCGACTGGCTCTTGCTGTTCTGTAGAGTCGAGCCATGCTCGACTGGCTCTTGCTGTTCTGTAGAGTCGAGCCATGCTCGACTGGCTCTTGCCGCCAACAGTCGAGCAAGCTCGACTCTACAAAAACGTCAAAAATCGAACAGCTCCGACAGGAAGCTTTCCTTCTTCTTTTTCTTGTAACCCTGCCCGTACTGCCCACGGTTTTCATCCTGGCGCTGGCCAAGATGGCGGGTATCGCGATGCATCACCGGCGGCGGTGCCACCTGCGGTGCGGCCTGCACCGGTGCCGGCGGCGGCACGGCAGCCCCGGCGCGTTCGATGATCTTGTCCAGTTCACCGCGGTCCAGCCACACGCCGCGGCAGCCCGGGCAGTAGTCGATCTCGATGCCATGGCGCTCGGCCATCTGCAGGGTCTGGGTGGTACACACGGGGCACTGCATGGGCGTCGCTCCTGATGGTCAGCCTTCGACTGTACCTGTCCATCGATGACTGTCCGGCAACATGACCGATGGCACAGGGACTAACGGCGCGTGCCCGCGCACGGCCGGCCGCACACACTGCGGCTTCATCCCGCACGGACTGCGCGCATGCCCCAGACGTCCCGCCTGCCTAACGCCGCCCGCGTGCTGCTGGTGCTGCTCGGTGTCGGCCTCGGCCTGAACCTGCGTGACCTCAGCGCCGCCGTCGGACTGCCCATCCCGGCGTTGCCCATGCCCTATGGCGGCAGCCTGCTCGATAACGCCTTGGCCGTACTGGTGGCGGTGCTGCTTGCCGCCCTGCTGCGCCCCCGCGGCGTGGGTCTGGCGGCCAGCCTCGGCCTGCGCTGGAACGGCGCGAACGGACCGGCCTGGGTGCTGCTGGCCAGCCTGCCGTGCTGGCTGGGCCTGGCCATGCTTGGCACGCCGAATACCGCGTTGACCGCGCTGGACGCCAGCATGCTGGCCGTCCTGTTCCCGCTGGCCGAGGAAGTGCTGTTCCGTGGCCTCGGCTTCGTGCTGCTGCTGAAGATCGTGCGCGGCCCCTGGCCCCTGCTGGCGCTGCCGCAGGCGCTGCTGTTCGGCATGGTGCACTGGCTGGGCTTCGGCGGCTTCGAGGGCGGCGGCGTGGCCCTGTTCGTCGGCGCGGTCATCGCCCTGGGCGGATTCATCTTCGCCTGGCTCGACCATCTGGACGGCGACACCCTGTGGTGCGGCCTGGCCCTGCATGTGTCGATGAACCTGGCCTGGAACGTGTTCAGCCTCGACGATGCAGTCGCCCTGGGCTGGCAGGCCACCAGCCTGCGCATCGGCACGGCGGTACTCGCCGTTGTCGTATTAGGCCTGCATGTGCGCCGAAAGCGTGCTGTAACGCCGCCTTAGCCCCCCCTGCACGCGGGTATCACCCCACGGTCGAGCATACTTGCGCGCCATTTCACCCCTGCTGTCCGGAGTTGTCGCGTCATGTTGCTGTCCAAGCGCCACGTTGAACCCCGCGTCCTGCTGATCGAGGATGCCGAGGAAACCCGCGAGCTGAGCCGCATGGCGCTGGAGAGCCAGGCCTGCCACGTGGTGGGCGTGAGCTCGGCCGAAGCCGCGCTGGGCCTGCTCGCCGCCGGTGAGCGCTTCGACCTGCTGTTCACCGACGTCAACCTGGGCCTGGTGAGCGGCATCGAGGCCGCCAACCACGTGCGTGGCCTGTACCCGCAGCTGCCGATCCTGGTCACCTCGGGCATGGACCAGCACGCCGTGCTGCCGCAGCTTCGTGATGGCATCCACTTCCTGCCCAAGCCGTACAACATGAGCGAACTGCTGGATGCCATCCGGCTGTGCTTCCGCCACGCCGATGCCGGCGTGTTGACCGGCCCGGACGCGCAGGCGGCCTAAGGCCCATTGATCCACGCGTGGCGTGGATCTACCTCATTGCCCAGTAGATCCACGCCATGCGTGGATGAAACCTGCAATCAACCACCGGTGTACGGCCCCTCACCCGGCATCACCTCAAGCAACGCGCGGGTGATCACCCGCGGGTAGACCGTCAGATGGTCCTCACCCTCGATCACCACGTTGTCCACCTGCAGCTTGCGGCCACTGCGCTGCAGCTGCGCAGTGAAGTCCGCGGCCTGCTGCAGCATGTCGTTGCCGGTTGAGTAGCGCGGCCCCGGCTTGACGGTTTCGTAGCTACCCACCGACAACAGCACGCGGGTCGGCTGTGCCGGGATGACGGCACTGTCCTGCATGCGCGGCAGCAACAGCTGGTCGAACCACAGCGAAGGGCTGGACAGGATGTAGGTGCTGAACAGGTCCGGCTGGGTGGTCAGCACGTAGGCGCCAAACAGCGCGCCATAGGAATGGCCTGCGAACGCTCGTCGTGCCGGATCGGTGCGGTAACGCGCGTCAATCATCGGCAGTACCTCTGCGGCCAGGAAGTCGCGGTAATGCGCGGCCCCGCCGTAGGTGACGTCATCACTGTAGTAGCCATCAGGCTTCCGCACGGGATTGCTGGGCGTGTAATCGCGCGAACGGCTCTGCTTGGAGGCCAGCCCTTCCTGCGGCGGCAGCCCGACCAGGATGAAGTTCTCGATGTTGACGCCCTGCTGGCCCACCAGGTTACGCACGCTGCGCACCAGCGGAAAGCTGTACAGCGCGTCAGTCACGTACAGCACCGGATAGCGCTTTTCAGGGTGGGCCGCATAGTCGGCCGGCAAAGCAACCCAGATCGGGTAATCGCGGCCGACCGGATCGTGCACGCGCAGCGCCTCGGTATCGGGCAGCACCACGCCGGGCGTGGCGGTGGCTGCTGCCGCCCCTTGCTCCGGTGCGTCCTGCGCCGCCGGTGGTGCCACCGACATCGCGCACCCGGCCAGTGCCAGGCACATCACCGCACTCCATCCACGTCCGTGCTTCATCCGCGATTCTCCTGTGGTCGTCGGCGCTATCAAGGCTGGGCCGGCGGGTGGGCCGGGAACAGCGTGCGCAGCGCCTGCAGCGCCGCCGGGTGGTAGACCGTGCCGTGGGTTTCCTGCGGGAACGGCTGGTAGTCAACCTGCAGCGACGGCGACGCGCCCTGCAGCAGCTCGCTCAGTTGCTGCGTGGTCTGCGCCAACTCCGGCTGTCCGCTGCTGGCCAGGAACACGCGCGGCTTGGCCTTGGCCACCGCCGGCAGCAGCTTCGGTGCCGAGGCCAGCAGCGCGCCCTTGTTCCACCACAGGCTCGGGTCCAGCGCGATATAGCTGTTGAACAGCGTCGGTTCCTGCAGCAGGGTTTCGACCACGAACAGGCCCGCCAGCGATTCGCCAATCAGCGCGCGCTCGTCGGTGGTCGGGTAGCGCTGGCGCACCTGCGGCATCAGTTCGTCACGCAGGAAGGCGCGGTAGGCGGCCGAACCACCGATGCGCGGTGCGATCTTCTGATCCTCCGGGTCACTGCTGGGGCCGGTCATGTCGCGGCGGCGCTCGGTGTTCTCGATGCCCACCAGCAGGAACGGACGCATGCTGTCGTTGCCGCTCAGCACCTGCACCAGGCCGGCCACGTGCAGGAAATCCTCGCCGATGCCACCGTCGGGCATGTACAGCACCGGCAGTGGCGTCTTCGGGTCCAGGCCCCAGGGCTGCGGGCGGTACACGTTGATGCGGCGGGTTTCGCCCAATGCCTTCGATTCGATGGTGAAGGTCTCGCCGATCACCAGCGGGCTGGCGGGTGCGGCCTGCATGTTCGGCGCCGGCTCGGCAGCCATCAGCGGTGTGGCGGAGACGGCGGACAACAACAGCGACAGCACGATCAGGCGCATGGAGCGACCCATCCTGGGAAAGAAGCCGAGCATAGCGCCATGGCGGGGGGCGTTGGCGGATTCGGCACGCTATGCCGTGATTCGCATCCCCTACCTGATGTCCAGTAGATCCACGCCATGCGTGGATGCGCTCCCAGGGGAATCATTCCACTTCCCGGCACAATCGCCGAACGTCATCGGAACAGCACCTCAGCGCGCAGACCGCACGGCCTGACACCACGCCATCACCGCCCTGCCTGCCGTGGACTCCCGATGGATTTCCTCATTCCCTTCGAAGAACGGAAGCAGGCGGGCATGCAGGTCCGCCCCCGCTCTTGAGGACCGCGTGACCGCTTGGTCGTGAACAGCATCGTCCTGTCTGTCGTGCGCGCGCGGAAGCCATTGCCTATGGAGCCGTCCGAGGACCACGAGCTGCGTGCAGGAACCTGTGGCATAGGCCGCAGATTCATCAGCCCAGACCCGTCGTGGTGATCCGTTCAAGGCCCATCCGACGTGGTGGAACTCATGCGCGGTCGTCCGGACAATACGCGCCAGCTCCCGGTCGCTCGGAACGCGCTGCACAGGAAACCAGAAAGCGAGCGACGGCGTATCGCCTCGTCGGCGGCTTGGATGCCTCCATGTGCCTCCGCCGTCGCTGACCAGCGTGACCCGATAGTCCATGCGCTTTCCGGGTATTCCTGCGGCTTCGAGCGAGGCCGCCGCCGCTTGCGCCGCGACGTGGCACACCCGAGAGGACTGCTGCGCATCGTGCACGGCCGACCAGACCTGGACATGGACGCCGCGGGTATCGCAGTGGGCCATGAATGTGGGAAGTTCCGTTGATTCAGGGCCTGGCAGAATCGAAAAGGTCTGAAGGGTGTGGTGGAACCCGATGCGGCGGATGAGTACTCCTGCAGCCCCTTCATCGCCGACGAGTGTCCGCGGCGGCAGGCGAAGAGGCGCACAGCCAGGAAGAAGAAGCGCAGCGAGCAGCACCAACGTGCCGCTCGCTGGCAATCCACCATGGCAGCGCCCTATTGTCGGCACGGATAAGGCGATGGGTATATGGTGCAGGCGACAAAATCGGAGCTCGCTGCGGCTCGGCTTACACCCTTGTACTGGGATGCCACACTGATCGTGTTGGGGCCAGGCTTCGCACCCACGTCAATCTGCCCCATGGTGTAGCGAAGCGATGTGGCACTTCCGCCGTCAGAGGCCACCCAGGCGTTGACGGCGTTTGGATCACTCAATCGCAGCGTGTCCCCTGCTCGCATCCAGGCGAAATCACGCGAAGCGACCTCTACTCCCGTGGCCTCATCAACAAGCCGTAGCTTGGTGATACCCGCGCCCGGAAAAGCGACGGATGACCCACTGATGTCAATCGCGAAATCAGCGGCGTCAGGAATTTCAGTCGAAGCCAAGCTAAGCAATCGCTGATAAAGCGGCATATCCTTCTTTCCGCCTCCGAAGGTTCCACTCACCTTTCCTTGCACTTTGCATCTCTTGCTGGATTCGCAGGAGGCGGACACCTCATAACTTACAGGGCTGCAGCCACTCAATCCCACGATGGCGGCAAGGAGAAACGAACTACACAGAGCAGTTTTCATTCGCCAGGTCCTCATTGGAAGTGTGGCACGGAATCAGACGCATCCATCCACGCGTTCCGTGCAACATCAACGCTGCGCCCGGCAACTCCCTGATGGAATGAGAAAACTTGCAAACTCCGCCGAGGCAGAAGTTGGGCCTCGCATACCTGTAGATCTGCTGCGACGCTGGACAATGCTTCGACCGCTTCGAGGTCTCACGGTGCCAGCGGATGCTACCCTGCACGCTTCCCTACAAGGAGTTGGAACATGGGTGGATTCAGCATCTGGCATTGGATCATCGTTCTGGCGGTTGTCCTGATCCCCGTCGGCATCGCCGCCGTGATCGCAGCGATCGTTCTCAACCGACGCAAGTAGATCCACGCCATGCGTGGATGACCAACCGCGCGATGACGTCTGTAGAGCCGAGCCCATGCTCGGCTGCTCTTTGCGCGAGCGGGCGGCCCAAACACAACCCTCCTCGACCCTGTCGCATACGCACAGAAAACCAGGCCTCAAGCCCACCCGCCCAGCCGCCATCCAAAGAAATAGTGAAGCCAGCTTTACAAGCGCCGCCTCACAACAGAAGGCTCACGCAGTGCTATTCACGACATTTACCAACGTGATCAACCAAGCAGTGCAGCAGATGCGTCGAATGCTGTCGTTTGCGGCGTCAGACATGCCTGCGACACTCTCTCTGTGCGTCTGGACCTCGCAGGTCTTTCGGAAAACTCCGATTGAATTCCAGGCGCGAGCGTAACCAACATGCCGTGCCACCGACAACGGGTGGCACCGGGCCTGCAAGCCCGGGGAGACAAATCGCATGTTGTTTGCGCTCACCCGTCGGCACTGTCTCCGGACCGTGCCGGCGGGTGATCCGTCGGCCTTTATGGCGGGCGGTGCGTGGGGGTCTTTGGACCCGCCGGTCATTGCGATTTGTCTTCCCGGCTTGCAGCCATGCACCGTCCGCCACCCGCATCCGCGCGGTGGCGTTACCGCCCTGGATCCGAGGAAATCGAGATGAACCGACGTCCACCCCATGCTCCCTACCCCACCAGCAACAGCGGCAACGACGATGGCGACAACCCCACACCCGACCTGAGCACGTTCTGGGGATGCCTCAAACGCATCCGCGATGGCGACGGCGCGGATGGCCTGCTCTGGCCGGAAACCACCCTGCCGCCGGGCCGCGAACAGGCCATGGCCCGCGTGGAACGCGCAGCCGTCGGCATGCTCACCGTGGCGGAAATGCTGCACGCCGCCGAACGCTGCCGGCTGATGGCCACACCCGATCGTCATCTGGACGAAGGCGTGGTCGATGGACTGTTCATGGCCTGCCGTGGGCTGGCCGAACTGGTATGCCGGGAAGTGCGGCCGGAGTAACTGCATCGTCATCGAGTACCGGCCCATGTCTGGGCCGGACCGATGTAAAGTCACTTGGTACTTACAAGGAGGTTCGCATGTTGAATGCACTGATCATCGCTGCGCTGGCGGCAGGCCCGGCCGCATCCGCGCCGTATGCCGATTGCCTGCTGGGCAACATCCAGCCCGGCCTGACGGATCGTACCCTGCAGCTGGTGCAGCAGGCCTGCGCCGCGAAACACCCCGACAGCTTCACTGCTGCGATGGAAATGGAGCGCAAGTTCGGCAACCAGCGGCGGGCACAGATCGATGCGGAGCGCGCTGCAGTGGAGCGTTCTGCCAATGCTGCCGCGAATGCAGCGGCGATTGCCGCGCAGGCCGCAGCAGATCGTGAGGCGGAACGAGCCAAGGATGCCGACGCGAAGTAGGCCACGCTACATCGGTGATCAATCAGCCCGGAGTGGTCCGCGTCATGATGATCGTGCGGACTTCATGGCGCGCGTTGATCTGATATTGAACGGCGTTGCGCAGCGAATTGCAGCGCAACGCTGAAGCCTGGCGCGGGCTCAACCCGCCGAGCAGGCGACGTCCATCACCGCGGCATTCAGTGTGCCCGGATGCACCGGCACAGGATCGAGCGGCCTGGGTTCGCCCCCGAGATACTCGTTGTCTGCGCTGATTTCCAGACTCGAGAGATGGGCCACGGTGTGCTTCTTGCAGTCATAGCGTGATCGGACATCCATATATCGGGTCCGGGGATGAACCTTGAGATCGTCAGGTACGGTATCAAGCACCTGGCGGATCGACAGCGTGACGGTGTCACCCTCACGTCGCAGCTTCTGCTGCCTGTCGATATAGGTCTTGGAAGACGCACTGCTGCCCAGGTAGTACCAGCGTTCTGGCGACTTCACCCCGTCTGCTCTTGCTGATGCCGGCGTCCCCGCATTCCCCTGCGTTGCGCCCGCTTTTTCGGCTGCCTGGACCGAAGTACTGCCCAGAGCCACGGTGGCGAGAAGAATGGCGCCAACGCGCTTCAGTTCAACAAACATCATGTAATTACTGCTCCTTGCTACGACATGGGGGGGGCAAGTATGCCGTTCGACAGTGCCAAATGGAGGCTCTGGTTGCGAGCCGAAAAGCTCGGTCTCGGGCGAAACAATGTCGAGGGAGTCAGGCTGGGTAGTAGGGTGGACGTGCTGTTGATCTCCCTCGACGCTTCGGACGAGGTAGTAGAAGCGCTCGAAAATGACAAGGAGGCAATGAGCACCATCAGGGAACTCCTTCGGGCCAGAGCGCGGTACGAGGGCAAGTTTGTCTTGGACTCAGACGTCCCCTTCTGACCGAATTCGCTTCGGTAGCCCCAGACTTTGGCCGTTGAGAAAAGTTGGGTGCCATAGGCACGGTTGAGTCAGCCGCCTGCTTTTGCGGAAAAATTCACCAGTTGCGGAAAAGAAAAAGGGCTCCGGATTGCTCCGAAACCCTTGTCTCGCAATGGTGGGCCGTGATGGATTCGAACCATCGACCAAAAGATTAAAAGTCTTCTGCTCTACCGACTGAGCTAACGGCCCGTGCATACCCTGCCTTTCGGCGGGGTCGGCATTTTAACCTACTTTGATGGCTGGGTGGGAGGGCAAAAGCGTGCGAACCAACGGTTCGCCCCCGCCAAGAGCCGGTTCGCATCGACCAGAGCAGGCCGGTAGCGCCGGGCCATGCCCGGCGGAGAGCGTGCGAACCAACGGTTCGCACCCACCGGGGGAGCAGTTCGCACCCACCAAGAGCCGGTTCGCACCCACCGGGGGCTGGTTCGAATGCCGGCCAGCGGCCGGCACTACCGTCAGGCGTACAGCGTCGGGTCGGCTACGCCGGCATCGGCGAAGCCCTGCGCGCGCAGGCGGCAGGCGTCGCAGTGGCCGCAGGCGGCGCCGTTGGCGTCGGCGTTGTAGCAGGACACGGTCAGGCCGAAATCCACGCCCAGGCGCACGCCTTCGCTGACGATCTGTGCCTTGCTGAGGAACTGCAGCGGCGCGTGCACGGTGATGCCCGCCCCTTCCACGCCCGAATTGGTGGCCAGGTTGGCCAGCGCCTGGAAGGCGGCGATGAACTCGGGGCGGCAATCCGGGTAGCCCGAATAGTCCACGGCGTTGACGCCGCAGAAGATGTCGTTGGCGCCGAGCACTTCGGCCCAGCCCAGGGCCAGCGACAGCATGATGGTGTTGCGCGCCGGCACGTAGGTGACCGGGATGCCCTCGCCGCCCGCTTCGGGCACATCGATGTCATCGGTCAGGGCCGAGCCGCCGATGCTGCGCAGGTCCACGTCCACGGTCTTGTGGGCGATCACGCCCTGGGCCTTGGCCACGCGCACAGCGGCGTCCAGCTCGGAGGTGTGGCGCTGGCCATAGCGCACGCTCAGGGCATGCACGGCGAAGCCCTGTTCCTGGGCCATGGCAATGACGGCGGCTGAATCCATGCCGCCGGAGAGAAGCACGACTGCCTTCTTCATGGGTAAAACTTCCGGTTGGGAGGGGAAAGCCAGCACGCTGTCCCGCGCCGGAACTACATCAGGGCACCACGCCCGGGCTCATCGGCCCGGCTCGTCGTTCCACAGAATCTTGTGCAGCTGCATCTGGAAGCGCACCGGCAGCCGGTCTTCGACGATCCAGTCGGCCAGCTGGCGCGCGGTGATCTCGCCCTTGCTGGGCGAGAAGAACACGGTGCAGCGCTTCACCAGGTCGTGCTCGGCGAGCATGCCCTTGGCCCAGTCGTAATCTTCGCGGCTGCAGATGACGAACTTGATCTGGTCGCGGGCGGTCAGCAGCGGCAGGTTTTCCAGACGGTTGCGCGCGGCTTCGGCCGAACCCGGGGTCTTGATGTCGACCACGCGCGACACGCGCGGGTCGACCGCGCTGACGTCCAGCGCGCCGGAGGTTTCCAGCGAGACGTCCATGCCGGCGTCGCAGAGCTTCTGCAGCAGCACCAGGCAGCGCTTCTGCGCCAGCGGCTCGCCGCCGGTCACGCAGACATGGCGCACACCCTGGGCCAGCACCTCGGCCACGATGTCGTCGATATCCCACCAGGTGCCGCCGTGGAAGGCGTAGGCCGTGTCGCAGTAGTTGCAGCGCAGCGGGCAGCCGGTCAGGCGCACGAACACGGTCGGCCAGCCGGCGGTATCGGCTTCGCCCTGCAGCGAGGTGAAGATCTCGGTGATCTTCAGCCGGGGCAGCGGCGACTGCACGATTTCGCTGGGGGTAGCGACGGCGGCGGACGGGGAAACGGCGGTCATGGCGGGCAATTCTTCATGGGGCGGGCGGCCGGATCAGCAGGCGCCGGAAACGAAAGCAGCCGAGCATGGGCTCGGCTCTACAGGTTACGTATTGTACGCCGGGTCAGCGGATCAGCGGATCTGCTTGCCCAGGCGGATCGACTGCAGGCGGTCCTGCGCGGTGCGCGCGGCGTCCGAGCCCGGGTACTGCGCCACGACGGTTTCCAGGGTCTGCTGTGCCTGGTCGACCTTGCCTTCGCCATACAGCGAGAGGCCAACCTTGAGCAGGCCGCCGGAGGCCTTGTCGTGGGTGGGATAACGCGAGATCAGTTCGCGGAACTGGGTCTCGGCCATCGGGAAATTACGGGTGGCGTAGTAGCTCTCACCCAGCCAATACAGCGCATTGGGGGTGTAGACGCCGTTCGGGTACAGCTCCAGGAAGCTCAGGAACAGCTGTGCCGAATCGTCGTACTTGCCAGCCTTGAGGGCATCGAAGGCGACGTTGTACGAGGTGCGTTCATCACCGGTCGCCGCGAGGCTGCCCGGGTCGCCATGCACCGAAGGCGGCCGCTCGGAAGTGGCCGCTGCAGTGGGCTGCGCCGGGGCCGCGGGGGCCGTCGACGAGGTGGCCGGAACAGGCGGCAGGGCCGGCGCTGCATTGCCCCCTTCCAACCGGTTCAGGCGGCTGTCCAGATCCAGGTACTGGTCCTGGGCGGACTGCTTGAGCTGGGCGTTTTCGTGCTGGATCTGCTCGAGGGTCGACTGCAGGCTGGTGACCTGCTGCCGCAGCTGATTGATCTGGTTCAACAGGTCCTGGTTGGCACTGTTGTTGTACATCTGCTGCTCGAGGGAACCGACACGGTCGGCCAGGCTCTGCCGCTGTGCGTGCGCCGGTGCGGCAGCCACGAGGGCTGCCGCAACGACCAGCATCAGTTTGATGCCAATGCGCATGGATTACTGCGCGGTGTAGACGATTTCGACGCGACGGTTCTGCGACCAGCAGGACTCGTTCGACTCGGTGCAGACCGGACGCTCTTCACCGTAGGACACGACGGTCAGCTGCGAAGCCGAGCCACCGTTGGCCTGCAGGGCCGAGTTGACGCCGTTGCCACGACGCTCGCCCAGGGCCTGGTTGTACGCGCGCGAACCGCGCTCGTCGGTGTGGCCCTGCAGGGTGATGCGCGAGGACGGACGGTCACGCAGGTACTTGGCGTGGCAAGCCATGATGGCCTGGAATTCCGGCTTCACTTCTTCCTTGTCCAGGTCGAAGTAGACAACGCGCTGGCGCAGGCAAGCGTCGGTGTCCAGGTCACCCGGGCCGTACAGGCCGGAGGTGGCCGGAGCGGTCGGAGCGGTGGTCGAACCGGTGTCGACCGGGGCTGCCGGCTCTTCCTTCACCTTCTTCGAGCAACCGGCCAGGACGGCCACAGACAGCAGGGAAACAAGCAGAACGCGGGTGGACTTGTTCATGGCGATACCTTTGTGGCTCCTAGGCCGATGAGGGGTCAATACAGCGAAAATATTAACACTCTTTTAGCGCTGGGTACGGTATGGCGACCAAGACGGTTCGCGCACGTCACCATCGGCCAGCACCAGGCGCTGGCGGACGCGCCCATCGGCCGACACGGCATACAGCACACCACGGCCACCTTCGCGTGCGGCGTACAGCACCATGCTCGCGTTCGGGGCGAAGCTCGGCGACTCGTCCAGCGAGCCGACCGACAGGGTGTTCCAGCGCGGGGAGCCCAGCGAGCTGTCCATCACCGCGATCTTGTAGCTGTTGCCCGAGCCCTGTGCCACGGCGATCTTCTTGCCGTCATAGGACACCGAAGGCTTGGCGTTGTAGTTGCCCTGGAAGGTCACGCGCTCGGCGCTGCCGCCGCCCGCGCCCACCTTGTAGACCTGCGGACGGCCGCCGCGGTCGGAGGTGAAGTACACCGCGCTGCCGTCCGGGGCCCAGGTCGGCTCGGTGTCGATGGCGAAGTGGTTGGTCAGCTGGGTCAGCTGCTTGCTGCCCAGGTCCATCACGTAGATTTCGGGGTTGCCCGAGCGCGACAGGGTCAGGGCCAGCTTGCGGCCGTCCGGCGAGAAGGCCGGGGCGCTGTTGATGCCGCGGAAGCTGGTGACCAGCTCACGGGCGCCGGTGGAGATGTTCTGGATGTAGATGGCCGAGTTGCCACGCTCGAAGCTGACGTAGGCGAGCTTGCCGCCATCCGGGCTCCACGACGGCGACAGCAGCGGCTCGGCCGAGCGGACGATGGTCTGCGGGTTGTAGCCATCCGAGTCGGCGACCATCAGCGCGTAGCGCATGGCATCGCCCTTGCCGCTGGCGGTGACATAGGCGATGCGGGTCCAGAAGGCGCCGCGCACACCGGTGATCTTCTCGTAGATGGCATCGGCCATCTGGTGGGCCACGTCGCGCATGGCGTTGCCGCGTGCGGTCATGGCCAGGCCCAGCAGGCGCTCGCCCTTGGGCACGTCGAACAGTTCGTACTCGACGCGGTAGGCGCCGGCACCGGCGTCGATGACGCGGCCGACGACGATGTAGTTCTGCTTCAGTGCGCGCCAGGTCGGGAACTGGATCTCGCCGCCACGGGTCGGCTTTTCCACGATCTGCGCTTCGGGCAGCGTGCGGAACTGGCCCGAACGCTCCAGGTCGGCGCGGACGACGCCGGCCACATCGGTCTGCGGGGCGCCCGCCGAACCCTGGTAGGGCATCGGCACGATGGTAATCGGCAGCGCGGAGGCATTGCCGCCGATGATTTCAAGGTCAAGGCTCCTCTGCTGCGCGAAGGCAGCGAAGGGCAGCAACAGGGCCGCAAACACGGCAAGCCAGCGAGGCATCTTCTTCATGGAGCGCTCAGTAGGGGGAAACCGGTACGAGGGATAGCAAACGGCAGGTGAACCGCTTCGCAATCATGAACCAAGGGTACGTGAATTCCGGGTCAGTGCCAGGGTGCGCTCTCACGCACTGTTAACTTCAGCACCCCGCCGCGTAACGCGGACGGGGCTGTCCGAAGCGCCGCGATCAGTCCTGCGGCGTAAATGTCAGGTTGAGCGTACGCGCGAACACCGATTCAAAACCGCGATACGGCAGCGGCTGCGCATTGAGCACCGCGGCCTCGATCGAGCGCTTGCCGGCCTCGTCGTAGGGGCAGTTGGCGCCCACCTTGGCCTGCAGCACCTGGCCACCCGGAATCTGGGTGATGGTGATCTGGCAGCGCTGGCCGATCGGCACGCTGTCCGGACGCGTCCACGAGCCACGGATCTTGTTCACCAGCGCCGCAGCGTACTTCGCCGAAAGATCATCGCTGGTACCGCCACCGCCGTTGGCCGGCTGGGCCGCACCGGTGCTGCCGGCCGGGGTCGCGCCTGTGGCGTTGCGGGCGGCGGCCACCTGGCGCAGCTTCTGCTCGGCCAGCTTGGCTTCCTTCTCGGCCTGCTCGCGCTTGGCCCGGATGTCGGCGATCTTCTTCTGCCGCTCGGCCTCGGCCTTGTCGGCCGCCACCTTCTGCTGGTCAGCGATCTTCTTCTTGGCGTCCTCTTCCTGCTGCTTGGCCAGGCGCGCCTTCTGCTCGGCTTCTTCCTGGCGCTTGCGTTCGGTCAGGTCGATCTGTTCCTGGCGGCGCTTGGCTTCCTGCTCCTGCTTGGCCTTCTCCTGCGAGATGGCCAGGGCATTGGCGGCTTCCTGGTCCTTGGTATCCGGCTGCGCAACACGCTCCTGCGCCTGTTGCTGCTGCGGCGTGGGTGCGTCCTGCGGGCGCGGCTCCTCGATCGGCTGCGGCGGCGGGATGGTGTCTTCGGGCACGGGCACGGGCACCGGCTCGGCGACCGGTTCGGGCAGGTCTTCCAGCTTTTCCGACTGGCGCAGGGCCTGGCGTGCGGCGGCGGCCTCGGACGAGGACAGCGCCAGGCTGGCCTCGACCGACGGGTCACCGGCGGCGGCTTCGGTGTTGCGCTCCGGCGACCACAGCCAGGCCACGATGAAGACCAGCGCGACCAGCACGTGCACCAGCACGGCCAGCGCCAGGGGCAGGCCCCAGCCCGGTTCCTGCTTGTGCGGCGGTGGCAGGGTGTCAGCGTGCATCGGTGGCCAGGCCTACCTTTTCGATCTTGGCGCGCTTGATGACATCCATCGCGTCGACGACCTTTTCATAGGCCACGGCACGGTCGGCGGCGACGATCACGCGCACGTCCTTGTCCTGTGCAGCGATGCCGGACAGGCGGCCCAGCAGCTCCTCGGCGCTGACCGCGGTCGGCTCCTTGGCGTCGGGCAGCTTCAGGCTCAGCTGGCCGTCCTGGCGGACCGAGACGACCACCGGGTCCTGCTTGCTTTCCAGCGCCTTGGCGTTGGACTGCGGCAGGTCGACATCGAAGCTCAGGGTAAGCAGCGGCGCGGTGACCATGAAGATGATCAACAGCACCAGCATGACGTCGATGTAGGGAACGACGTTGATTTCCGATTTCAGCTTGCGGCGCTTGCGGCGACCGATGGCAGCGGACATGGCTTGGACTCCCGGGTCAGTCGCTTACTCGTCGCCAGCGCTCTGGCGCTGCAGGATGGAGCTGAACTCTTCGGCGAAGGTTTCGAACCGCACCGACATGCGTTCCACGCGGGTGGTGAAGCGGTTGTAGGCCCACACAGCCGGAATCGCCACGAACAGGCCGATGGCGGTGGCGAACAGCGCTTCGGAGATACCCGGGGCGACGGCTGCGATGCCGGCCTGGGCACCGCTGCTGATCATGTCGTGCATGGTCACCATGATGCCGAACACGGTGCCGACCAGGCCCACGTACGGGGCGGTGGAGCCGATGTTGGCCAGCAGTTCGAGGTTGCGCTCGAGCTGGTCCACTTCACGGGTGTAGGTGGTGCGCATGGCGCGCTGGGCACCTTCCAGCTGCGCGCGGCCGTCCAGGCGACGCTTGTCGCGCAGGCGGCTGTACTCGCGGAAACCGGATTCGAAGATGGCTTCCAGGCCGCCGACATTGCGGCTGCGGTCGGTGGCCGAGCTGTACAGCTTGCCCAGGTCGGCGCCGGACCAGAAGCGGTTCTCGAACTCGTCGGCTTCGCGGGTGGCCTGCTTGAACACGCGGGCCTTGCGGAAAATGATCACCCAGCTGACGAACGAGCCGATCAGCAGCAGCAGCACGATGAGCTTCACCGGCAGGCTGGCCTTGGCCATCAGTTCGAGGTAGTTGATGCCGCCGCCGGTGGTGGCCTGGGCAAGGGTCTGGGTCGCGGCGTTGCTGACATCGGCCGGCAGTGCCTCGGTGACCGTGGCCTGCAGGGCCAGGAGCGTTGCGATCATCCGTTGTTCCTCAAAGTTCGGATTCGGGGTGGAGGTAGGGTTGCAGCGCGGCAAGGACGGGTTCGTCCATGCCACGCGGGCGGAAACTGGCCGCGTCCAGTGCGGCGATGCGGACCTGGGCCGACAGCAGAAGCTCGCCGTCGCGCTCGACCCGCTGGTCGAAGACCATGCTGGCCTTCTTCAGCTGGACCAGGGTGGCGCTCACCTGCAGGGCGTCATCCAGCCGGGCCGGCTTGATGAAGTCCATCTGCATCGAACGCACCGCGAACACCATGCCGTGCTCGCTGCGCATGCGCTCCTGGCCGTAGCCCAGCGCGCGCATCCATTCGGTCCGGGCCCGTTCCATGAAGGCCACGTAGCGGGCGTGGTAGACCACCCCGCCAGCGTCCGTATCTTCCCAGTAAATGCGTGTCGGCCAACTGAATCGGGGCTCAACCGACATCGGGAACCTCCGCAAACAGGTCCTGCGGCGGGTTCTTCGGCTTCAATCCCATGTGCCGGTAGGCCTTGTGGGTGGCCATGCGGCCGCGCGCGGTGCGCACCAGGAAGCCCTGCTGGATCAGGTAGGGTTCGACCACGTCCTCCAGGGTGCCGCGCTCTTCGGACAGGGCCGCGGCCAGCGACTCGATGCCCACCGGGCCGCCGTCGAAGTAGTCGACCATGGTCTTCAGCAGGCGCCGATCGAGCTCGTCGAAGCCTTCCGGGTCGACCTTGAGCATCTTCATGGCGGCCTGGGCGACGGCTTCGTCGATGTGGCCACCGGCCTTGACCTGGGCGTAGTCGCGCACGCGGCGCAGCAGTCGGTTGGCGATACGCGGGGTGCCACGCGCGCGACGGGCGATCTCCCCTGCCCCGTCGGCCGTGCAGTCGATGGCCAGGATGGCCGCCGAACGGCGCACGATGCGGGTCAATTCCTCGACGCTGTAGAACTCCAGGCGCTGGACGATGCCGAAGCGGTCGCGCAGCGGCGCGGTCAGCAGGCCGGCACGCGTGGTGGCGCCGATCAGGGTGAACGGCGGCAGGTCGATCTTGATCGAGCGGGCCGCGGGGCCCTCGCCGATCATGATGTCGATCTGGAAATCTTCCATTGCCGGGTACAGCACTTCCTCGACCACCGGCGACAGGCGGTGGATTTCATCGATGAAGAGCACGTCGTGCGGCTGCAGGTTGGTCAGCAGCGCGGCGAGGTCGCCGGCCTTTTCGATGACCGGGCCGGAGGTCACCCGCAGCGCCACGCCCAGTTCGTTGGCGATGACATGGCTGAGGGTGGTCTTGCCGAGGCCCGGTGGGCCGAAGATCAGCACGTGGTCGAGCGCGTCGCCACGGGCCTTGGCCGCTTCGATGTAGATTTCCAGCTGCTCGCGCACCGGCGCCTGGCCGAGGTAATCGGCCAGGCGCTTGGGTCGGATGCTGGCGTCGGCGGCGTCATCCTCGCGGGTGGCGCCGGCGCCGATGATGCGATCGTCGGTCATGTGCTGATTATGCGGCAAAAGTACGGGTTTCGGCCGGGCTGCGCCCGGCACCCGCAGAGGCAACGGCAACATCCAGAGCAACAGCCGAAGCGGGCTTCCTGGGGAATGGCGGGGTGGGTCCGGTTTCAGGCGCGCGCCGCCTCCGCAAGTAGAGAGCCCCCTTGTTGTTCAAGGGGGCGCGCCGACAGGCGGGGGGATAAGGTGGAATGCGCGGAACGCCGGCGCCAAAGGCGCCTGCGTTTCAAGGGGGCGCGCCGACAGGCGGGGGGATAAGGTGGAATGCGCGCGGGGCCCGCGGTTTGCGCAGCAAATCGTGGGACGTAGCGCAGGTGGAGATTAAATCTCGACCTGGGCACCCAGTTCTACCAGGCGATTGCCCGGGATGCGGAAGAAGCCCGTCGCCGGGGCGGCGTTGCGATGCATCAGCGCGAACAGCTTGTCGCGCCAGATCGGCATGCCGCGGTTGGCGGTGGCGACGATGGTTTCGCGGCTGGCGAAGAACGTGGTGTCCATCGGGTCGAAATAGATGCCGCCGTGGTCGCACGAACGCATCAGCGCCAGCGGCACGTCCGGGGTCTCCATGAAACCAAAGCGGACGTAGACCCGGTAGAACTCGTCGCCCACCGATTCGATCTTCAGCCGCTGCCCTTCCACCGCATAGGGAATGGGCAGGGTTTCCACGTGCAGGAACACGTTGCGCTCGTGCAGCACCTTGTTGTGCTTGAGGTTGTGCATCAGCGCATGCGGGGCCACGGTCGGGTCGGCGGTGAGGAACACCGCGGTGCCCGGCACGCGCACCGGCGGCGCCAGCATCAGGCCCGGCAGGAAGGTGTCGATGCGGATGCCGTCCTTGCGGATCTCATCGCGCAGCAGCTCGCGGCCACGGCGCCAGGTGCGCATCATGGTGAACAGGAAGATGCCCAGCACCACCGGGAACCACGCGCCCTGCAGCAGCTTGGCGCCGTTGGCGATGACGAAGCCCAGGTCGATGATGAAGAACACCACGCACAGCGGCAGGATCCAGTTGCGTGCCTTCGGCCACAGCGAGCGGGCCACCAGGGCCAGCAGCAGGGTGTCGATGAGCATGGTGGCCGACACCGAGATGCCGTAGGCCACGGCCAGGTTGGACGAGCTGCGGAACGCCAGCACCAGGCCGATGACCATCACCGCGATGCCCCAGTTGATGCCGGGGATGTAGATCTGGCCGATGGTGTCGTGCGAGGTGTGCTTGATGCGCATGCGCGGGATGTAGCCCAGCTGCATCGCCTGGCGCGACACCGAGAACGCACCGGTGATGACCGACTGCGAGGCGATGACCGCGGCCATGGTGGCCAGGATGATCATCGGGTACAGCGCCCAGTCCGGCACGGCCTCGAAGAACGGGTTCTTCACCGCCTCCGGATGGTTGAGCACCAGCGCGCCCTGCCCCAGGTAGTTCAGCACCAGGCATGGCAGCACGAAGAAATACCACGCATGACGGATGGGCTTGGCGCCGAAGTGGCCCATGTCGGCGTACAGCGCTTCGCCACCGGTCACCGCCAGTACCACCGCGCCGAGGATGAAGATGCCGTGCCAGCTGTGGTCCATGAAGAAGCGGATGGCCCACCACGGGTTGAAGGCCTTCAGCACTTCCGGTGAATCGACGATGTTGTAGATGCCGATGGCGGCCAGCGAAATGAACCAGATCGAGGTGATCGGCCCGAACAGCTTGCCGATCTTCTCGGTACCAAAGCGCTGCACCGCGAACACAGCCAGCAGCACCACGACCGTGATGGGCACGATGAAGGCATGCAGGCCCGGGGCCGCCACCTCCAGGCCTTCCACCGCGCCGAGCACGGAAATCGCCGGGGTGATCACACCATCGCCGAAGAACAGCGAGGCACCGAAGATACCGAGGATGCCGACCACGTACGCCGAGCGCGACCCGTTGCGCAGGGTGCGCTGGGTCAGCGCCATCAGCGCCATGATGCCGCCCTCGCCGTCATTGTCGGCGCGCATGATGATGGTCACGTACTTCAGGGTGACCACGATGTTGAGCGCCCAGAACGCCAGCGACAGCACGCCCAGCACGGTGTCGTGGTCGCTGTTGAGCCCGTAGTGCGGCGAGAACGCCTCTTTCAGGGTGTACAGCGGGCTGGTACCGATATCGCCGAAGACCACGCCGATCGCACCGATGATCAGCGCCAATCCCCCGGCCGGGGGGGCGTGACCATGGCCGCCGGGGGCGGCTGCGTGCGGGGTTTGACTGCTGGACATGGGACTCCTGGCGAAGCTCAGGCGATGGGGGAATGGGAAAAGACCAGCGCGCGCTTCAGCGCAGCGCCGACTGCAGGGCCTTGCGGATGACGGTGGCCACTTCGTCGCCTTCATTGAAGGCTTCGCGGGCCATGCGCGCCGCTTCGGTCGGCTTGTAGCCCAGCTGCTGCAGGGCCACGGTGGCGTCGGACAGCGGATCGGCCGGGGCCGGGCCGCTGCCGGTGGGCAGTGCGCCGCCGGCACCGAACTGGGCGGCGCGGTCGCGCAGCTCCAGCACCATGCGCTCGGCGGTCTTCTTGCCGATGCCCGGGATGCGGGTCAGTGCGGTGATGTCACCGGCCTGGACCATGCGCGCGAATTCCTCGACGGTGACGCCGGACAGCACGGCCAGCGCGATCTTCGCGCCGATGCCACTGACCTTCTGCACGTCGCGGAACAGGCGGCGCTCGCCCTCGCGCAGGAAGCCGTACAGCGAGACGCTGTCTTCCTTCTGCGAGTAATGGGTGTACAGGGTGACCTCGCGGCCGAGTTCGGGCAGGTCGTAGAAGGTGCTCATCGGCGCCTCCAGTTCGTAGCCCACCCCGTTCACGTCCACCACCAGCCACGGCGGTGCCTTGTAGGCGACGATGCCGCGCAGTCGACCGATCATTGCGTGCAGCTCCTCATTTGCGGCCCCAGGCCTGGCGGGCACTGAGCCCCAGGCGGTTGGCCGTCGCCCTTACGTGGGCATGGGTGATTGCCACCGCCAACGCGTCGGCCGCGTCGGCCTGCAGCTTGGTTTTCAGGTTGAGCATGAGCCCGACCATGTGTTGAACCTGTTGCTTTTCGGCGCCACCGCGGCCGACCACGGCCAGCTTGATCTCGCTGGCGGCGTATTCGTGCACCGGCAGGTCGCGCAGGACCACCGCCGAGATGGCCGCGCCACGGGCCTGGCCCAGCTTCAGAGCCGAATCGGGGTTGCGGGCCATGAAGACCTTTTCAATGGCCACTTCGTCCGGCTGGTACGTCTGGCACAGATCGGCCAGGCCCAGCACCAGCAGCTTCATGCGCTGGGGGAAATCGTCGGCGCCCAGCAGCACCAGCGGCTGGTGATGCACGTGGCTGACCTTGCCGGCGGCGTCGACATCAATGATGCCGACCCCGGTCCGCTGGGAACCGGGGTCGATGCCGAGGATGCGGGTCATGCGGCACTCCTGGCCGGGTGGAACGGGAAACGCTGGCAGGCGTATGGGCTCATGACTGTCCGCGGTGACCGTTCAACGGCCCGCGCCCAGACCGTCTGGGACGGCTCAGGCGTAGGCGTCGGCGCCGAGTTCGGCGTTGGAGTACACGTCCTGCACGTCGTCCAGATCTTCCAGCATGTCCAGCAGCTTCTTGACCTGCAGGGCGACGTCGCCCTCGACCTTGATGTCGTTGTCCGCGCGGAAGGTGATCTCGGCGTGGTCGGCGACATGGCCGGCCGCGGCCATTCCGTCCTTGACCGCGTTGAACGCGTCCGGGCTGGTGACCACGTCGATCGCGCCGTCTTCCGGGTAGACCACGATGTCGTCGGCGCCGGCCTCGATGGCCGCTTCGGTGATCGCTTCTTCATCGGCACCGGCGGCGAAATGCAGCACGCCCAGGCGCTTGAACATGAAGGCGACCGAGCCTTCGGTGCCCATGTTGCCGCCGCACTTGCTGAACGCGTGGCGGACATCGGCCACGGTACGCACGCGGTTGTCGGTCAGGCAGTCGACGATGACGGCGACGCCGCCCGGGGCGTAGCCCTCGTAGCGGATTTCCTCGTAATCGACGCCTTCCAGTTCACCGGTGGCCTTCTTGATGGCGCGTTCGATCACGTCCTTGGACATGTTCACGCTCAGACCCTTGTCCATGGCAACGCGCAGGCGCGGGTTGTTGTTGGGGTCGCCTCCACCGCCGCGCGCGGCAACGCCGATCTCGCGGATGATCTTGGTGAAAATCTTGCCGCGCTTCGCGTCAGACGCGTTTTTGCGGTTTTCGATCGAGGGACCTCTTCCCATGGGTGTTACCGTCTGGCTGCTTCAGGATCAAGGCGCGGATTCTACCTGATCGGCGGCGGCAACCGTGTCTAGGGCGGGCAGATGCCGCCGGGAACGATGCCCCACGGTAGCGCCGGGCCATGCCCGGCGGATCGCATTACGCCGCCGCGGCGTCGCGGCTGTGGTCGAACTGGCCGTGGCGCAGGAAATGCGCGGTCTGCCGCGCGGCATCGGGCGATACCACCAGGCCGCTGTGGCTGGTGCGCACCACGCAGTGGTCGGCCAGGCCCGGGAGCTGGGTCTCGGCCAGGGCCACGGTGCCGTCGGATACGTCATCCAGCGCCCCCAGCAGGCTGCCCAGCCCGTGCGGCACCGAGCCGGCGATCAGGCCGACCTTCGCCCTGCCCTGCCAGTCGGGCAGGCCATCGAGAAGCAGTTCGCTGCTGCGCCCCAGGGCCAGGCCCCAGCCATGGTCGGACAGCGAGCGCGCCGTGCCGCTGCCGCGCAGCGGCGAGCCCAGGCAGACCACGCGCTGCACGTCCAGCTGCGGCTGGCGGCGCAGGGCCTCCAGCGCCAGCAGGCCGCCCAGGCTGTGGCCGACCAGCGACAGCGGGCCGGCGTCGGCCAGCCGCTCCAGCAGCTGCGGCACGGCCACATCGGGGCCACCGAAGATGGAGGGGTAACCGAAGGTATGCACCTGGAAACCACGGGCGCGCAGGCGCCAGGCCAGTGGCCCGACCCAGGCGCGGGCGTTCCAGATGCCGTGCAGCAGCAGTACGGGGGGAGTCATGCGTTACAGCCTGGCGTTCGGCGGGGCGGGACGTACGGTGATTGAACAGAATCGACCGGCAAGCGCCGGTGAACATCTCACGCCGGACGCGGAACCCGGCGCAGGATGAATTCCAGGTCGTTGGTTTCGCCGACCGGGAACAGGTACTCGCCGGCTTTCTCGAAGCCGTAGCGGGCATAGAAGCGCTGGGCGCCGAAGTTTTCCGACCACACCCCCAGCCACAGGGTGCGCGGGCCGTCCTGTTCCAGCCAGGCCAGTGCGGTTTCCAGCAGGCGGCTGCCCCAGCCACAACTCTGCTGGGTCTTGATCAGGTACAGGCGCTTGAGCTCACCGTCACCGGGCTTCACGTCCGGGTGCGGCAGCCCGCAGGGGCCGGCGGCGGCATGGCCGACCGCCTCCCCGTCCAGCTCCAGCAGCCACACCGCGTAATCGGGGTGGGCCAGGATCGTGCGCTGCCGTTCCACCGTATAGGACTCCTCGAGGAAGTCCTGCAGGTGCTGCGGCGGGTACAGATGGCCGAAGGTCTCGGTGAACGTGCGGGCAGCCAGCGCCGACAGGGTCGGCGCGTCGTCCACGGTGGCGCGGCGGATGGAATACATGGGTCGAGTGGACGCCAGGGCGACGGTCGGGGTCAAGCCCGTTCCGACGACTCGGTTTCGTCCTCTTCTTCCTCGTCCTCTTCCTCGTATTCCTCTTCGTCCTCGTCCTCGCCTTCTTCTTCCTCGTCCTCGTCGAACTCTTCCTCTTCGTCGTCCTCGTAATCCTCGACGCCGAAGTCTTCACCGTCCCAACGGCCTTCGCCGTCGGCGACGAAGGTCAGGGCCATCGCCGCCGGGTTGTTTCCGACACGGACCAGCCAACCACCGAAGACGCGTGCACGCTCGGTGACCAGGTTGGCCTCGGAGCCTTCATTGCCCAGCTTTTCCCACTCCAGCGAAAACGCAAACTCGGTCATTGCCTGGATCTCCTGATCAGTTGGTCTTGGGGCGAACCTGGATGTGCACTTCGGCCAGCTGCGTATCGACGATCGGCGACGGCGCATGGGTCATCAGGTCCTGCGCACCGGTGGTCTTCGGGAACGGGATGACGTCGCGGATCGACTCGGTGCCGGCCATCAGGGCGGCGATGCGGTCGATGCCGAAGGCGATGCCGCCGTGCGGCGGTGCGCCGTAGTTCAACGCGTCGAGCAGGAAGCCGAACTTGGCACGGGCCTCTTCGGCACCGATGCCCAGCAGCTCGAACACCGCGCTCTGCATGTCCGGGCGGTGGATACGGATCGAGCCGCCGCCGATTTCATTGCCGTTGAGCACCATGTCGTAGCCGCGCGACACGGCGGTACGGGCGTTGGCGCGCAGGTCGGCGATGTCGTCCACGGCCGGCGCGGTGAAGGGGTGATGCAGGGCGACGTAGCGCTGGTCTTCCTCGTCCCATTCGAACATCGGGAAGTCGGTGACCCACAGCGGGGCCCATCCGTCGGCGACCAGGCCGAAGTCCTTGCCGGCCTTCAGGCGCAGGGCGCCCATGAAGTCGGACACCTTGTTGTAGCCACCGGCACCGAAGAACACGATGTCGCCGTTGCCGGCGCCGACGTGGGCGACCAGCGCGGCGAACGATGCTTCGCTGAAGAACTTCTGGATCGGCGAGCTGACTTCGCCGTTGTCGGCGATCTTGATGTAGGCCAGGCCCTTGGCGCCGTACTTGGCGGCGTGCGCGGCGTATTCGTCGATCTGCTTGCGCGACAGGGTGGCGCCACCCGGGATGCGCAGCGCGGCCACGCGGCCTTCGGCGTCATTGGCCGGGCCGGTGAACACGGCGAACTCGCTGTCCTTGACCAGCTCGGCCACGTCCACCAGTTCCAGCGCGATGCGCAGGTCCGGCTTGTCCGAACCGTAGCGACGCATCGCCTCGGCCCAGGTCATGCGCGGGAAGGTGGCGGCCAGCTCGACGTCGACCACTTCCTTGAAGATGGCGCGGATCATCGACTCGACGAAGTCCTGCACGTCCTGCTCGCGGACGAAGGCGAATTCCATGTCCAGCTGGGTGAATTCCAGCTGGCGGTCGGCACGCAGGGCCTCGTCGCGGAAGCAGCGCGCGATCTGGTAGTAACGGTCGAAGCCGGCCACCATCAGGATCTGCTTGAACAGCTGCGGGCTCTGCGGCAAGGCGTAGAACTCGCCCGGGTGCATGCGCGCCGGCACCAGGAAGTCGCGCGCGCCTTCCGGGGTGGCCTTGGTCAGGATCGGGGTTTCAATGTCCTGGAAGCCGCGCTCGTCCAGGTGGCGGCGCAGGGCCTGCACCAGCTTGATGCGGGTGCGCTGCATGCGCTGCATTTCAGGGCGGCGCAGGTCCAGGTAGCGGTACTTCAGGCGGGTGTCTTCGCCCGGGTTCTCGTGCGCGTGGAACGGCAGCGGCGCAGCCTTGTTCAGCACGGTGATGGCGGTGGCGATCACTTCCACCTTGCCGGTGGCGATCTTGTCGTTCACCGCGTGGCGGGCGCGCACCACGCCTTCGACCTGCAGCACGTCTTCATAGCCCAGCGAGGCGGCCACGGCGAACACTTCGGCGTTGTCGACCTCGACGGTCACCTGCACGATGCCTTCATGATCGCGGAGATCGATGAAGCAGACGCCGCCCTGGTTACGGGCCACGTCGGTCCAGCCGGCGAGGGTGACAGTCTGGCCAATCAGGGTCTCATCGACCAGGCCGCAGAAGTGGGTACGCATGGGGGGAAAGCTCCGCTGGAGAACGCCGGCGCCCGACGGGGACCGGAAAGCCCCGTATTCTGCGGCCGAGGCCCCGGCCGGGGCAAATGCGGACAGTCACACGGGCTTTATCCGCCCCGTCCTTATAGTCGCGCACCACACACCGTATGGGGATTCGCCATGAAACCGCTGTCCCTGGCCAGCCTGGCCCTGACCTTGTCCGTGGGCGGCCTTGCCGGCTTCGCCCTGCCCGTCGCCCCCGCCGCTGCGCAGAACGGCGTCGTCCGCTGCGAGAGCCAGAACAACCGCGAGCGGGTCTGCAACACCGGCTGGCGCAGCGCGCAGATGGTGCGCCAGCTGTCCGGCTCGTCCTGCGTGGAGGGCCGCACCTGGGGCAGCCGCAACGGCAGCATCTGGGTCAGCAATGGCTGCCGGGCCGAGTTCGTCGAGGGCCGCGGCGGCTGGGGCGGTGGCAATGGCGGCAACTGGGGCTCTCGCAGCGGCGGCACCATCCGCTGCGAGAGCCAGGACAACCGCGAGCGCACCTGCCCGACCAACTGGCGCGGCGCGACCCTGGTCCGGCAGATTTCCGGCTCGGCCTGCGTGGAGGGCCAGACCTGGGGCGTGCGGCGCGGCAGCATCTGGGTCAACCGCGGCTGCCGCGGCGAGTTCGCCGAATCGCGTGGCGGCTGGGGCGGCGGCAATGGCGGCAACTGGGGCGGCGGCAACAGCAACTACTCCATCACCTGCAGCAGCAACAACAATCGCACCCAGAACTGCGACTGGGATGAGCGCCAGGGCCGCCCGGTGCTGCAGCAGCAGCTGTCCGGCAGCGCCTGTCAGGAAGGCCGCAGCTGGGGCTATTCGCGTGGGCAGGTGTGGGTGAGCAACGGCTGCCGGGCGCGCTTCGGGACCCGTTGAGGGAAGGGTCGGATCCCTGGCCAACGGCCAGGGCTCTGACCCTGTCGCTTGATGCCTGGGAGGGGTCAGAGCCCTTGCCTGCGGCAAGGGATCCGACCCCGTGCGGGTCAGGGCCGCGGGAAGGGTCGGATGCCTGGGAAGGGGTCAGAGCCCTTGCCTGCGGCAAGGGATCCAACCCCGCGTGCCGGTCAGGGCGCCGGCGGAGCCTGGTCGCCCCACGGGGCCGGCGGCAGCGGCACCGGCGTGCTGAGGTCGAATTCGACGCGGAAGCGGCGCCCCTCCGGCCGGGTCAGCTCATAGACGAAGCGCTGGTCCGGTTCGATCTCCATTGCCCAGGTGTTGTGGGTCGAGGCCAGCATGTCGGCGCGGCGGAACATCGCCACCGATTCGCCATCGGCCGGGAACTGCTGGCGCTCGGCGGTGCCCGGCGGCTTGCTGTCGCCGCCATACAGGGTGATCGCATCCGGGCTGCCATCGGCATGGCGGTGGTCGTGCTTGAGCTTCAGCCCGTTCTCGGTGCGGGTAACGATCCAGGTCCGCGAATGGTCATCGCCGACATGGAACGGAATGCGCAGTTCATGCCCCGGTTCGGCGCAGCCACGCACATGCATCACCAGGCGCTTGCCGGCGAAGGGATCCTCGCCGGTCGGTGCCGGGGTGTCTTCCACCACCTTGCCGGCGTAGGCCTGACCGCAGTGGGCGGCGATGGCCGCCATGAACGCATCGGCCGGGGCCGTGGACAGGTCGTGGTTGATCGCAGGCGGCTGCTGCGAACAGGCGGCCAGGCTGCACAGCGCGGCAACGGAAAGCAGAGGGGCACGTACATTCATGCCCCAACCCTAACGGCCATGCCCGGCAGGCGCAAACCGCAGCGCCCTGCCGCGCGCGTCTCAGGCAATCATCGCGTCGGCCAGCGCACCGACCCGCGCCAGCACCGCCGCACGCTGGTCTTCGTCCACCGAGGCCCCCTGCAGATACGCCGTCACCACCCATGGCTTACCGCCGGCACGCGGCCACAGCACGGCGATGTCGTTGCGGGTGTCCTCGCCATTGCTGCCGGTCTTGTCACCCACCCGCCAGCGTTTGCCGAGGCCGGCACGCAGGCAGGCATCGCCGGTCTGGTTGTCGATCAGCCAGTCGGCGAGCTGCAGCCGGGATTTTTCCGACAGACCATCCCCCACTGCGAAGCGGGCCAGGCTGGTCGCCATCGCCGCGGGGCTGGTGGTATCGCGCGGATCACCCTTGGCGAACCGGTTCATGTCCGGCTCGTAACGGTCGTTGCGGGTGACCGTGTCACCCTGCGCGCGCAGGAAGGCGGTCAGCGCCGACGGGCCACCATTCACGCCCAGCAGCAGGTTGGCAGCGGTGTTGTCGCTGGTGGTCAGCGTGCCGCGGCACAGGTCGCGCACGCTCAGGTCCTTGCCGACGTGGCGGCGGGCCACCGGGGCGTAGGACAGCAGGTCTTTTTCGGCGATCGGCACGCGGGTGTCCAGCGAGACGCGGCCGGCGTCGGCCAGGCTCAGCACATGGGCCACCAGCATCGACTTGAACGTGCTGCACATCGGGAAGCGCTCGTCCTGGCGATGCCCGCCGATGCGACGGCCGCTGCCGGTGTCGAGCACGGTCACGCCCAGGCGGCCACCACTGGCCTTTTCCAGCGCGGCGAAATCGGCGGCGCTGGCAATCGCGGCAGGCGCACCTGGCGCGGGGCCGGCGGCCCGCGCCAATGCGGGCGCAAGCAGGGAGGATGCGAGGGCGGCACCACTGAACTGCAGGAATCGACGGCGGGCGTGCATGGGCGGGCTCCGGTAGACGAGACCCGATTATTGGGAGTCTGCTACCGCTGCCACCAGCGGGAATTTTCAGGGACAGGCATGAATTTCATTCATGCCTGTCGCTAGAAAACCCGCGCCATGGCGAAGTCGTGACCGGTCGCGCTAGGATCAGCCATCACCCCGCCTCACCCCTGGCCATGCTGCACCCTACCCTGCCGCTCAACGCCCTGCGCGCCTTCGAGGCTGCCGCCCGGCACCAGAACTTCACCCGCGCGGCCCTGGAGCTGTGCGTCAGCCAGGCCGCGCTCAGCCACCAGATCCGCGGTCTGGAAGACCGGCTGGGCATCCGCCTGTTCCACCGACTGCCGCGCGGGGTGGCCCTGACCGACGAGGGCGCGGCGCTGTTCCCGGTGCTCAATGAGTCCTTCGAGCGCATCTCGGCCAGCATCGCCCGCTACACCGGTGGCCCGGCGCGCGAAGTGCTGACTCTGGGCGTGGTCGGCACCTTCGCCACCGGTTGGCTGCTGCCGCGGCTGGCGGCCTTTGAAGCGGCGCACCCGGATATCGAGCTGCGCCTGCAGACCCACAACAACCGCATCGATTTGGCTGGCGAGGGCCTGGACCTGGCGATCCGCTTCGGCGACGGCGACTGGCAGGGCCAGGCCTGTACGGCGATCCTCGATGCGCCGTTCGCGCCGTTGTGTGCACCGGCGCTGGCGCGACGGCTGAAGCAGCCGCGCGACCTGGGAACGGTGCCGCTGCTGCGCTCCTACCGCAGCGATGAGTGGCCGCGCTGGCTGCAGACGGCCGGAGTGAGCGGCGTAGAAGCGCGTGGGCCGGTGTTCGATTCGTCGCTGACCGTGGCGATGGCCGCGGCCGGTGGCGCCGGCGTCGCCCTGCTGCCGCTGCGCATGTTCGAGCAGGAACTGGCCGAAGGCCGCCTGCTGCAGCCGTTCGCGACCACGCTGGAACTGGGCCGCTACTGGCTGACGCGGCTGCGCTCGCGCGCCGAACGCGAACCCGCCCGCCGCTTCCGCGAGTGGCTGCAGGCGCAGGGCGGGTAACCTCGCCGGGCGAGGGCCCGCCCAGCCCGGAAAAGGCGCCCACTGAGGGCCCCGCCCAAACCCCCCCCACC